>CAYMHX010000075.1:0-9942 GCA_964390325.1 uncultured Roseburia sp.
ATCATGATGCAAGCATCTGATGTTTTTCATTTTGGCTGATGGCTGAACTGTTACTATAAATTCTCCCAGTCAATTTCCTCGTTCCGATAAAAATATTTTCGATCATGTTCCCCAATTTCTCTAAGCACCCTGCAAGGATTTCCCACAGCAACCACATTTGCAGGAATATCTTTTGTCACAACACTTCCTGCTCCAATGACACTGTTATCACCAATCGTCACGCCCGGAACAACAACAGCTCCTGCTCCCAGCCAAACATTGTTTCCTATATGTACTTCTTTATTATACTGATATGCCTTTTCTCGAAGTTCCGGATGAATCGGGTGATTTGCTGTTGCAATCACAACATTTGGTCCAAACATTACCTTATCTCCAACATAGATATCAGCATCGTCTACACAGGTCAGATTAAAATTAGCATATACATTGTTACCAAAATGAACATGTTTTCCACCCCAGTTTGAATGAAATGGCGGTTCTATATAACAGCCCTCTCCTACACTTCCTAACATCTCTTTTAAAAGAACTTCTCTCTTTTTCATTTCTGACGGACGAGTCATGTTATAATCATACATTTTTTCAAGACAAATCATCTGCTCATCCATAATGCTCTCATCACTCGGATTATAAATCAATCCTGCCTGCATACGTTCTTTTTGTGTCATTTCTATTTCCTCCATATTATTTTTTACATAACACTTTCATATCTTCCTGCTCATTTTCTCAAATCTAACCTATACTCAGCACTTATTTTTGTTATTTTTTCACAATTTTTCGTATAAATTCTCATTTCTAAACCATTCATTCTATTACAAGAACCTTCTATATACAAAGAATGAGTGTGATATCACTCACACTCAGCTTCTTTGATTTTTTTGAAAGTATCTTTCTGTATTTCATTCCTCAAATTTGTTAAATATTCAGAAAACGCCACCTTATCATACGCATAATTCATATTTAATTCATATTCATTCGGTGTCCACGTTTTAATATCAGCCTCGTTATGGGAAATTACTGCTTCCATACTGTCAATTGCCTTATAAATTTTTGCCTCAAGTGTCTGCCTCTCTGCCATCTCTTGATACAATTTTGACATTTCTTTTGCATAAGGATTTGGCAATGTCTCTACCCAGTTATTTAAAAGCTCATCTTCCAGTTCTTCATCCTTTTTTGTCTTTTCAAAAACAGGAATATCTCCAGTAAATGCTTCTCCCAAATCATGAATCAAGCACATTTTCATCACCTTATCCATATCTGCCTCTGGAAATTCATCCCGCAAAAAATATGCCATTAAGACGGTACGCCAACTATGTTCTGCTACACTCTCATGTCTGCCTCCCGATGTATAGCTGTGTCTTGTGGCATCCTTTAAACGTTCTGCTACCGTAAGTACTTCTAAAAATGCTCTTGCTTCCATCGAACGCTCTCCTTATTGTTATTTTTTCAACAAATCATCCTGCTATTTCTTCTGACCATTCCATACATCCATATAATAGGCTCTTAATACAAATAATGCACTCTGCTCTCCTCATAACGCTCTTGCTGTACTTTTATCTCAGCAGGATAACCACAAGAAATCAATGCAAACGCAGATAAATGCTCTGGCAAGTTAATCACACTCTTTACCGCTGCCATTCTCTCCTTATCCGGTGCAATTCCCATCCAAACAGCTCCAAGACCTAATTCACTCGCCTCTAACAATAAATTTTCCACAGAAGCACTCATATCTATGTCAGTATAAGACGGTGCTATAATACAATCCGATTTTCTGGAACAAGCCACAAAAACCAACGGTGCATCTTTTGAAAATGAAGCATATGGTGAAGTTAATGCCAGCTCATGTATTTTCTCTTTATTTGTCACCACATAATATTCCCAAGGCTGCTGATTACAGGCTGACGGAGCTGCCATAGCCGCTTTCAACATTAGAGTAATCTTTTCCTTTTCAACCGGCTTGTCCTGATACTTTCTAATACTTACCCTGCTAAAAATTGCATTCATATTATCTCCCTCTACTTTCACGTGCGTATCTGTCACTTTTAATTTCACATTATCTTGATAAAATTTTGGCATGCTGTGTTTTCTGCTTTTAAATTTGGGGTGTCCTTTCATATCATATATCGTTAACCTTCTTCCGATTCTTGCAAAATGTTCCATTTTCTTTTTGGAATATTTGATACCTGTTTTCTTATATTCTCGAAAAAAGTTCCCAAACGCTTCACAACAATCCTTGACTGCCTGCTTCATCACGTTATTTGAAATGCTGTCATCTCTTTTTCTAATGCCCAATTGTAAGCAAATCTTGCCGCATCGGCATAGTGAAACAATTTTGTTTGTTGTTTTTTATTCGGAATCAGCATTACTTTATATGTCTTTATCATCTTTTGTCAGCTCCTGTATCATTCTTTTCGCCTTATTTGCTCGTTTCCCCTGTAGTTTACAACTGAATTCCGTGATGATTTGTACCAAATATTCTACTAACTCAAACCCAAATCTTAATAGTCTGTCTTTATACAAGATAACAACCTTTTCTACTTGGTTTTCTGAAATACGCTTGTACAACTGTTTATACTAAACTTTCCAGCCAATAAATGAGCAAATACAAAATATTTGTTTTTATTATAGCACTTCTTCATAATTTCACAATAAAATATTTTAAAAAATTAAAAACAGTAACACTATTTTCTGATAATTCCACTGTTTCCTTTCATCGTTATTCTATAAATGTTTATAACTTGCCAAAAAACTCTTTGTTCTCTCCTCTTTTGGATTGCCAAATACTTCATTCGGTGTTCCTTTTTCAATGATATAACCGTCATCCATAAAAATAACCTGACCTGCTACATCTCTGGCAAATGCCATCTCATGTGTTACAATTACCATCGTTGTATTTTTATCTGCTAATTCTTTGATAACCTTCAATACTTCCCCTGTCAACTCCGGGTCTAATGCAGAAGTCGGCTCATCAAAACAGAGAATATCCGGCTGAAGTGCCAATGCCCTTGCAATCGCCACACGCTGACACTGTCCGCCCGAAAGCTGATGCGGATAATTTTTCATACGTTCTGCAAGTCCCATCTGCTTTAACAAAGTTGCTGCCTGTGCTTCAATTTCTTGATGAATTTCCTTTTTTCTCGTTTTATAATCAGGTTGCTCCTTCGCAAGCAATTCCTTTGCAAGCATAACATTTTCCAATGCCGTATACTGTGGAAACAAGTTAAAACTCTGAAATACCAGCCCAAAATGAAGTCTTTTCTTACGGATTTCTGACTCCTGCTGTGTTTTTGGGTTTGCCGCATCAAATAACGTCTCACCATTCACTCGAATAATCCCCGTATCAGGTGTTTCCAAAAAATTCAAACAGCGAAGTAATGTTGTTTTTCCACTTCCCGAAGAACCAATAATTGAAACAACTTCTCCCTTTTCTAATGTAAAATTAATATCTTTCAAAACCTTCGTTTTTCCAAAGGTCTTATGTATATTCTGCACTTCTAAAATTGACATAGTTTTTACCATTCCTTTCCAAGGCACAAACAAATTGTGAAAGTTTTGTCAAACTCTTTCCTCCACTATATTCTCTATCGCTGAATAATTGTTACTTTTCACACCACGCCAATCACTTGCTGATTGACGTAGGGAGAGAGTGATTCAGTAGTTGATTTCTGCTTTGCGAAGCAAATTTTCATGCAGAAATCAATCGTTACTGGTCACGTGTGAACAGTAACGAACAATTACCTAAAATAATCCAATTTCTTCTCAAATCTTGCCAGAAGAATTGTCATAATTCCGTTAAAAATCAAATAATAAATACCTGTGAAAAATAACGGCCAGATAGCACCCGAAATTCCATGCGAACCTTTCATAAATGCCTGTCCTGCCCAAATAATCTCCTGTAACGCAATAATACGTGCCAAAGATGTATCTTTTACTAATGTCATAACCTCATTTGAAATCGGAGGTACAATCCTTTTAATCATCTGAAGCAGTTTAATTTTAAAGAAAATCTGAGTCCTTGTCATACCTAAAACCAATCCTGCTTCTTCCTGTCCAACCGGTACACTTAAAATTCCCCCACGATAAATTTCTGAAAAATAACATGCATAGTTAAAAATAAAAGCTATTGAAGATGCCACAAATCGTCCGCTTTCGCCACTTCCCCAAATTGGATTATGAAAAACAAGACCCGGCATATAATAAATAATTAAAAGCTGTATCATAAGAGGAGTTCCGCGAATAATCCATACAATAATCTGAGTAAAATAACTAAGCGGTTTAAAACGTGACATAGAACCAAAGGCAATCACTAATCCCAGAGGCAATGCCCCCATCAATGTAACAAAAAATAATTTTAAAGTTTGCAAAAAGCCGACATTTAATGACCTTACAACAATCGGCAACTGTTCCATAAACAATTCCATATCGAAGTCCTGCTTTCTCTAATTTTAAACTATCTTTAAATAAACACAAACAACGGTATAAAACTTTCACTCTTTTTATATCATTTTTCGTATCTGTCTATTTATAGTTTGAAGTACATTCTAAATCTCATATTGTTTAAAAAAGCAGAGAAGCACAATGCCCTCTGCTTTTTATTTTAACATCAAAATTCTACAATTATAATATAAAACAAATTTCTTACTGAGCAATAATTGCTGCCTGTACACCGTATGTTTCTGCACATGTCATCATAGAACCATCTGCATAAGCTGCTGCAAAGAAATCATTTAATGCTGCTGTAAGGTCAGAACCCTGTCTGAAACCAACACCATATTCTTCACTGTTTAACTTTAAGTTATCATTGTAAACTAAAGTATCATAATCTGTTCCTTCACCAACCATAGCTGCTGCCATCAAAGAATCAATAATTGCCGCATCAGAAGTTCCTGCTTTTACTTCCATTAATGCATTTGCCTGAGTTTCTAAAGCAACTGTATTAAATCCAAGATTTAATGCTTCTGTTTCACCGGCACTTCCTGTTTCTACTGCAAATGTAAGTTCAGCAAGACTTTCTACTGTCTGATACTGTTCTACTTTGTCAACAGGTAATACAACAATCTGTGCATTGTTGCAATATGCATTTGAACAGCTCATTGCACTCTTTACTTCATCTGTTAATGTCATACCATTCCATACACAGTCAATAGATTTTGCATCAAGCTCAAGAATTTTGCTGCTCCAGTCAATTTCTACAAATTCAACTTCAACACCGAGACTTGCTGCAAATGCTCTTGCCATATCTGCATCAAAACCAATCCATTCGCCGCTTTCTGCATCTTTGTAATCCATTGGAGCGAAATCTGTAATACCAACAACTAAAGTTCCTTTTCCTTTTACATACTCCAAATCTGACTCTGCAACTGTCTCTGTTTCAACAGGTGCTGCTTCTTCTGTGTCATCTTCCACTACTGCTTCTGTAGCAGGTTCATTTGTTCCATTTGTGTTTGTGTCTGCTGTGTCTTTGCTGCCACAAGCCGCAAAAGAACACATCATGGTCATAGCCATGAAAAGTGCTACTAATTTCTTCATAATCCTTTTCTCTCCTTCTATAAAATCCCAGTTTTTAAAACTACGTTACAATACTAACACTCTAACACAATAAAGTCAACAGTCTTTTCTCTTTCTTGTAATGGTTATTTATTCGCCTGAGATTAAAACGTTTTTTCCCTCAAATGCAAAACCATATTTTCGAATTTTTTCTTTTGCTATTCCCTTTTTTACAAGAATCGTTTCATACTGTTTTTCTTCTATCTGACGTAATGCCATTTCCGCTGTTTCTTCCAAAGATTTTTCTTTTTTCTCATTTAGTGCTTTAAATTCTAAAATCATTGCATCATTTTTTTTATCCTTTGGCTCTAACATCACATCATATCTTCCATATCCACTTTCCCGATTAGAAGTTATCTCATACTGATTATTTAATTCTACCAAAAGCCCCAGTACAAATCCATGATAAAAGCGTTCTGACTGCTCTGCTTTCCTGCGTGAACCTGTATCAAAATAGCTAAATATCTTAAAGGAAATATCATTCATGTAAAAATTCATACTTTCCACATCTCCCCTTAACAATGCCTTTACAAAGTTACCATGATAACTCTTTACTTTTCCAAACCATCCTCGAACCATCTGATAAAACATAATCTTCACTTCATTATTTGTAAGTGTAAGTGTATACTTCGGCTCATCTCCATCAAGAATTTCATTCCATTTTTCATAAGAAACAACCTTCAAATAACCACTTGCAAGCAAAAGACTCCAAATTGCCGTCTCATTTTCATCCAGCTGATTATAAAAAATCTGTTCATCAATCGGACATTCTATCGCTTTTCCTCTTAGCAATTCCTCAAAATCTTTCTTTATGTTTCCATCACTTTCCTTTAACAGTTTACTAACCAAACTATTTGAACTGGTGTTTGGCCAATAAGCAGTATAATTTTTTGTATCAAGAAAATTTAATACCGACCACGGATTATAAATATCTGTATAGCTTCCAAATGCAAATCCATTATACCAATATTTTACATTTTCTTTCTCACTTCCAATTCCAAAATATTCCAATGCTCCAAATACTTCTTCTTCTGTAAAGCCAAAAGCCATTGCATATTCCTCTGAAGTTGTTGTCACTACTTTTAAATGATTCAAATCTGAAAATATGGATTCTTTACTAACCCTTGTAATTCCTGTCATAATGGCTCTTGCCATATAAGGATTTGTCTTAAATGTCGCATTAAACAGATTTCTTATAAAATACACAAGTTCATCCCAGAAACCATTTACATATGCTTCCTGCATGGGTGTATCATACTCATCCAACAAAATAATCGTTTTTTTTCCATAATAGCGACTCAAATAATCTGCCAATCGCTGTAATGCCAAAGTAGCCACATTATCTTCCATTCCTGTTACAACACGGTCAAAATTTATTCTATCTCTATCCGTCAGCACCTCGCTGTCACGCACAAAAGAATATTTATTATACAATTCCACCAACAGTTCACATATCTTTCCTCGTGCATTTTCATAATCTCGTTCCTTAATATTCGCAAAGGAAAGACTAATCACTGGATATGTTCCCTGTAACTGCCTATACTCCTCATCTTCCCAAATAAAAAGTCCTTCAAACAAATCTCCTCTATTTGCATAGTTCACAGAAAAAAAATGCTCTATCATACTCATATTTAAAGTCTTACCAAAACGGCGTGGACGGGCAATCAACGTTACACTATCCCCACTATCCCACCATTCTTTTATAAAATGTGTTTTATCCACATAAAAATAATTACCTTCTCTTATTTCGCTAAAACTCTGCAAACCAATTGCCGTTCTCATTTTCATCCTATCACCGCCTAGTCATTTTCTACTTCATATCACTTAATGCTTTTAAATACCCCTCCAAACGTCTTTGTGCATCTACATTCAGATTTTGATACATCTCAATCAGAGTATACTCTGCTGATTTTTTATCAATTACAATACAATCCATCTGGCGATATTCCTTAAATTTCTTATTCTCTGTCCCTGTCAACAGCTCATACGGTGAAACATCAAGCACCTCACATATAATCATAATCTTATCTGCCGAAGGATTTGTCCCCTTTCGTTTCCAATCACTAATCGTACTTTGGGAAATTCCTGTTCTTTTTGCAAATTCTATCTGGGAAATTTCTTTTTCCTTAAGATATTTATAAATACGTTCACTTATTAACATCATTTATGCCTCTAAAATCCTATTTTTACTAGTTATCTTATCACACTTTTCTGCTGTATCTCTATAATTTCATTTATAGGATATCCGCAAAATTCTGATATTTGTTCCGGAGTCCTGCCATTTTTTAACATTTTTTCAATGCTTTGCCTTACACCTTGTTCTATTCCTTGCTCTATTCCTTGTTCTATATATTCCTTTTTTAAATCTTCCATCGCTTTACACATATCTGTCTTCTTCTCCTTCTCATTCATTAAAATATTCATTCCTGTGAACACATTCATTGCCGCTACTGTTTCATTATCTACATTTTTAAAACGTGGATTTGATGTAATAAATTCATAAAATGCTTTCTTATCCGTAGACCATTTAATTAATTCTAATACGTCTCCAAGTGAAGTTTTAAATTTAGAAAAATCTGTTACTGTATTCGGAGATATTAATGCTATCTTATAATTTGGAATATAACTTAACAAGCGTGAATCTATATCTTTCTCAAACATCTCATACAAAGATACTGCTCCATCCCAATTATCAACGCCCCAATATATTGTAATTGTCACGACTGGAGTAAGCCTATCTGTTTTCTGAAATCCCGATAAAAATTCTGCACTATTTGATATATCTTTCTTTTCTTTATGCCGTTTTGCTGCCTCATTTACCTGTGAACCATAATTTAGTGCATCATAAATCAACGTCCGAACAGGCATTGCATAATGAATTTCTGACTGATTCTCAATTCCAATTAAAACAACTGTCATTTTATCATACGTCTTAATAATAGTACTCTTTAATAAATCTCTCCACTTCTGCTGCTGAATTTCCTTTTTATTTGCCCCAAACACAGACAAAACCTCTGTCGAATCCCTTTCTACCAAATACTCTGCTTTCACAACCTGCTCACCATCAAATAATACCACATTACATAAATCTGCAAAACGTCTGTTATCGGATAAATATTCCTTACCTTTTGTATCTTTTGCTCCCATTTATTTCATCTCCACTCCCACTTTTATTATATACTGTTCTAAAAATTCCTACAATAATCAGCGAATATACACTACAAAAAAATAATATCTATCTTAATAAAGAAATATTTCATTTTCTCTTAATAATTCAATTCTTATTATCGTATTTACGTTTTTATATGTATATACGTTATAATATCGTATAAAAAATATAAAGTCAACCTTTTTCCCCTTAAAAGATATAGAAAATTCTCTTGAACTAAGAAAAATCTTATGTTATAGTTGAAACAGAAAAAGAGTAACTGCTACAAAAATAGTTATCCTCGTAAAGTATGTTTCATACCTACCTTATATCCGCTAAAGTACAAAGGCAGGTATTTTATTTTCGCTTATTGTTTCTATCTATGTAGGTAAGCAATGCAATGAGAAATACACCACCTGAAAATAACAGGCTTAAAATTTCATATGTATCCATTTGCATCACTTTCCTTCTTTTTATTTAAATACGGGAGGCTAACCACCTTGTATACAGTTACTCTTTTGGTAATTTTATTCTCTTTTCAACTTCACATTAATTCTTATTTTCTAAGAATTATCAAAAACTAACCCGTTAGGCACTTACTATAAATAATTAACAGATTAACATCTTATTTCATTGCTTTTATCATTCCAAATAAAAATACCTATCTTATACTATAACAGTATAAAACAGGTATCTTCAATTTTTCTTATTTATTTCACTTATAACAACAGTCAAACCATACCCAAATGAAGCTCCAAATACATTCCATAGACAATCATTCACATCACAATATCCACTTTGAAAAATCAATTGTAAAACCTCTATCCCTGCACTCACACATACAGCCGAAATCATGCAAAGAACAAATCCTCTTTTCTTTTTCCTAACCATATGAAACAAAATCCCATACGGCATAAACAAAAGAAAATTTGCAAAATCTCCCCATATCAGTCCACTGAAACACAATCTTGAAAAATCAAATTTTATCCATCTTAGTTTTAAAACTAATTTTGATTGACTCCCCTTTATACGGATTCCTAATGTCAGCAGATATAAAAGAAAGGCATATACGATACCACATCCTCGTAATACAGCTTTCTTTATAGGTTCTGTTTTAATGCTTGAAAGTATGATTGTCCCAATGATTAAGACAAATAAAACTACTCTGCTAAAAATTTTAAAATTTAATCCTACCCAATTAAATATCTGCTCATACAATGTCAAAAAAATCTTTCCTCTAGCATCAAACA
>CAYMHX010000076.1:0-9911 GCA_964390325.1 uncultured Roseburia sp.
TACATGATTTCTTACAGGAAATGAAGCGGGAAACCTTTGACCCGTATCACGCATTTACCGTAGGAGAATTGTTTAATTATAAAGTAGAAGAATTGGAAAAATTCATTGGAGAAGACGGTGATTTTGATGCTATTTTTGATTTTGGACCAAATTTAATTGGTGGAAACGAAGATGTGTGGTTTACGAAAAAGAAACCGACTGCAAACCAATTTAGAGACGTGATTTTTGAAAGCAAACGAAATTCTCAAAAGATAGGCATGATGGCAAATATCATCGAAAACCATGATGAGCCGCGAGGTGTAAGCCATTATTTGCCGGAAGGTGAGATAGACGAAACCAGTAAGAAAATGCTCGGCGGTCTTATCATGATGGTGTATGGACTTCCATTTTTATATCAGGGACAAGAGCTTGGAATGACCAACATGGTATTTGAAAGTATTGATGATGTAGATGATATTAGTACAAAAGACCAGTATAAAGTGGCATTAGAAAATGGTCTTACGGAAGAAGAAGCACTGAAAGCGGTAGCAAAGATTAGTCGTGATAATACGAGAGTTCCAATGCATTGGAATACAGAAATGAATGCAGGATTTACAACAGGAGAACCATGGCTGAAAGTAAATCCAAACTATGTAGAAATCAATGCCGAGGAACAGATGAAACGGGAAGATTCGGTGTTTGCATTCTATAAAAAATTAATCGCACTTCGTAAAAATGAAGTATATAAAGAATGTATCGTATATGGAGAACAGATTCCTGTCTTAGAAACCATTGATAATCTTATGGCGTTTTATCGAGTGGGCGAAGAAAAAACACTTTTGGTCATTGCAAACTTCCAGAAGGAGAGCCGTGAAATAGAAATTGCAGACGAGATAAAGAATATTTTAATAAATAATTATGATACGGTAGAAATCGAAAATAAGAAAATTACACTAAAATCTTATCAATTTTTTGTGACAGAAGTATAAAAAATAAGTCTTCAAATCTAAATGGATTTGAGGGCTTATTTTTTACCATAGTTTTAGGAAAAAATAAGTCGAATCTTAGTACTTATTGACATTGAAATACTGAAAAAAAGTGCTAAAATGTAAGATTGTAGGCTTGTAACTATTCAGAATAGTTACAGGATTCTTTATAATCTTAGCGGAATGATTATAGATACTAATTTAAAAGAGGAGGAATAGAAATGCTTTTATTGTTCTTTTTTGTCTGGATTGTTTTCAATGGAAGAATCACAGCAGAAATTGTGATAATAGGCACAGTGGTCGCTTTGGCAGTGTTTGCATTTTTTTGCAAATTTATGGAGTACAGTCTGAAAAAAGAAGTGATGTTCTATAAACGAACATTATTCTTTTTGGAATACCTGTATTTATTAATGAAAGAAATTGTGAAAGCAAATCTTACAGTGACTCGGATGATTTTAACTCAAAAGGAAGTTATGGAACCGGTAATTGTTACATTTAAAACGAGTTTAAAATCAGAAACGGCAAAAGTAATGCTTGCAAACTCCATTACACTGACTCCGGGGACAATTACCGTTTCTTTAGAAGATGATGAATTGGTAGTTCATTGTCTGGATAAGAGTTTGGCGGAAGGAATGGAGTGTTCGCCTTTTGTGGAAATGTTAGAGAAAATGGAAAGGGGGCATAAAGGATGAGATTAGTGCAGCAGTTTGATTGGATATTTCATATTATGTTAGTTATTTTAGCAGTTATGTTCATTTTATGCTTAATTCGTGCCATTATTGGACCGAGGCTGGCTGACCGTCTGGTAGCAGTAAATATGATTGGTACGATGGTTATGGTCAGTATTTCCATTTTAGCAGTTTTGATGGAGGAAAGTTATCTGGCAGATATTTGTCTGATATATGCGATGATTAGCTTCCTTGCCATTGTGGTACTGACAAAAGTATATACAGGTGTATATATGAAAGAAAAAGATTTATTATCGAAAGAGCCGGCATATACGGGAGATGTTTTATCAATGAAGAAGGTGCAGATACAGAAAGTAAATATTACCGAGAACGAAGT
The DNA here is from genome assembly GCA_964390325.1 of uncultured Roseburia sp. Lineage (GTDB taxonomy): Bacteria > Bacillota > Clostridia > Lachnospirales > Lachnospiraceae > Roseburia. The sequence goes on from CAYMHX010000076.1 coordinate 2,031, forward strand.
GAAGCGTAATAAAAAAGAGAGAAAGAGAGGCAAAACAAATGGCAGTCGTTGAGTGGTTGAGATTTTTGATTGGAATCGGATGTCTCCTTGCAGGATTATTTATATTTATCGTGGAATTGATTGGCAGTTTTAAGTTTAAATATGTCTTAAATCGAATGCATGCAGCAGCACTTGGAGATACGCTGGGACTTGGGATTTCTTTGCTGGGGTTAATGATTCTTTCGGGATTTAACTTTTTGTCCTTAAAATTAGGGTTAGTAATGGCCTTTTTATGGCTTGCTTCTCCAGTATCTTCGCATTTGATTTCACGTTTGGAAGTGACAACCAATGAACAGTTGGAAGAAGTTTGTGAAATAGAGAAAATAGAGTAATTCGTTAAATAGAATGTATTTTTATAAGATATTACGAATGTAGAGCGAAAAGGAGAGATTATGGTTCTTTTTAAGAATATTCTGCTTATATTTTTGATTGTATGTGCAGTTTCTGTTAGTTTTTCAAAAAATTTGTTAAATTCTGTAATTATTTTCATGTCATATAGTTTGATTATGTCTATTATTTGGAGCTTATTAGAGTCACCTGACCTTGCGGTAACAGAAGCTGCGGTAGGAGCTGGTGTAACGAGTTTGTTGTTTTTTATGACATTGAAAAAAATTCATGCAATGAGGGAAGAAGGCGAGAAGGATGAGTAAACCAATTTCACAGGAAGAATATCAAAAAAAATGGTTAAACCGTGTGACACAGTGGATAAGAGGAGAAGCTGACCCTTATCTTGGCAATATCGAAATGCAGAGGGAAAAAGAAACGGCACTTGATGTTTCGATATTAGAAAAACATAAAGAAGACCAAGAACGTGTCAAAGAACGGGTATTTGATACGGAAAGCAATAAGTTTTATAAAGGATTTTTTCATTTTTATAAAATAACAGCGGTCTTAGGCTGTCTTGCTTTGATTACGATTTTATTATTGGCAGTATCTTATCTGCCGCCAATTGGAGATGCATCAAATCCTGTAAATAATGAAGTGGCGGCAAAGTATATTGAAGACGGAATGCAGGATACGGGTGCCGTGAATATTGTAACGGGAATGATACTAGACTATCGTGCATTTGATACCTTTGGGGAATCGAATGTTTTATTTATTGCAACCTGTACGGTTTTAATTTTAATGCGAAATGATAAAAAGGAAGAAAAAAAAGATGGTGTAAAACCAACTTATCAGTATGAACCAAAACCGGATAGTATTTTGCAGAAAATAACAATGATTTTGTTCCCGATTATTGTAATTTTTGGGATTTATGTCATTTTAAACGGGCATTTATCTCCGGGAGGCGGTTTTTCAGGCGGTGCAATTATTGGTGCAGGACTGATTCTTTATGCGAATGCGTATGGATTTGAGAAAACACAGAAGTTTTTTACTGAAAAAACTTATAAATGGATTAGTTTTTGTGCCTTGACTTTTTATTGTCTGGCGAAAAGTTATTCTTTTTATATGGGTGCGCACCATTTGGAAAGCGGGATTCCGCTTGGAACGCCGGGAGATATTATTAGTGCAGGCTTAATTTTGCCGCTTAATATTTGTGTTGGTTTAGTAGTAGCCTGTACCATGTATGCATTCTTTGCATTATTCAGAAAGGGAGGATTTTAAATATGTTTGGACCAAATCTCCTTGTGAATATTGATGAAGCAGTTGCAATGATTTTATTTGGAATCGGATTTGCAAATTTGCTGTTTCAGAAGAATTTAATAAAAAAGATTATTGGATTTAATATTATGGATACTGCAATTTATCTTTTTTTGGCAGAAAAAGGATATATTACAGGGCGAATTGCCCCAATTGTGGTAGATGGAATACAGGACGTAGAAATGTATATTAATCCAATTCCAAGCGGACTGGTATTGACGGGTATCGTTGTATCGGTGTCGGTTAGTGCATTGATGTTGTCTTTGACTATAAGACTTTATCAAAGATACCACAGTCTTGACTTAGATGAAATTTCTGAAAGACTCAGAAAGGAGGGCTTGTAATGGAATTTGTACAAAATGTGCCTTTCTTCTCTATTATGATTTCGATGTTTTCGGGGATTGTTTCCTCGGTCTTATCGGGAAAAAATGCAAGACGGCTAAATACGGTGATGATTGTAACGGTGAGTGCAATGTCACTTTGGCTTTTAGTTTTTTTGGTACAGTCGGATATAGGAAGTTATACCTTTATGATGGGGCATTTTCCAGCACCTTGGGGAAATGAAATCCGAGCAGGTGTCTTAGAAGCCGGTATGGCATTGTTTGTGTCGATTGTTATGCTTTTGTCAATGTTAGGAGGCAGAAAAAAGTTATTTGATGAAGTAGAATTGACGAAACATAATATTTATTATATTTTGGCGAATTTGATTTTAAGCTCTTTGCTGGCATTAATTTATACAAATGATATGTTTACGGCGTATGTATTCGTGGAAATTAATACGATAGCAGCCTGTGGTTTAATTATGATTCGTCAGAACGGACGAACGATAGAAGCAGCAGTACGCTATATGATTATGAGTTTGCTTGGTTCCGGTTTATTGCTGCTTGGAATCTGTATGCTGTATGATTTGACCGGACATCTTTTGATGTCAAATATGAAGGAACAGGTAGCTGTGATTATGCAGGGAGAAACCTATCGTGTACCAATGCTGATTACGATTGGTATTATGACAGTAGGACTTGCCATTAAAAGTGCATTGTTTCCATTCCATGCATGGCTTCCGGATGCTTATGGTTATTCTACAGTGTCATCAGCAGCGATTTTATCGAGTCTGGTATCAAAGGGATATATTTTCCTTTTAATTAAGATTTTTTATCGTGTGATTGGTTTTGAATACATTACAGGCAGTCATATTTTAAATGTTCTGTTTTGGTTTGGGCTTTGCGGTATGATTTTTGGTTCGGTGAGTGCGATTTGGGAAAACGATATCAGACGAATGATTGCTTTTTCTTCGGTAGCACAGATTGGATATATTTATATGGGATTCGGCCTTGGAACGGAGGCAGGCATGACTGCCAGTATTTTCCATATGCTCTCCCATGGAGCAACAAAAGCACTTTTATTCATAGCAGCAATCGGATTGACAGATGTGTCAAATGGCAGCCGTAAATTTATTGATATTACAGGTGCTGCATACCGTAATAAGATTGCAGGATTGGGATTTGCAATCGGGTCTTTTTCCATGGTAGGTATGCCGATTTTTTCGGGTTTTGTGAGTAAGTTTTTATTTGCGGAAGCAACCATTAATGATATGTCGTGGAAAATGTTTCCGACCTTAATTGTTCTGGCGATTAGTACGATTTTAAATACGATTTATTTCTTAAAAACAGTGCTTCGCATTTATATACCGGAGAAAAAAGAGGTTGAGGAACAGAAAGACTGTTATCGCATTACATGGAAAGAACAGAAACAATATACGGTAACAATTATGATGTTCATTGCGTTGAATCTGATTTTAGGAATGAATTCAGAACCGATAATTCAATTAATTCGAGATGGATTGCATAATTTTATGTAAAAAGTAACAGTTCAGCCATAGACAATATAATAGGCAACGCATACTTGTATGGGTTTATCATGCTTGCAGGAATGAGACTATTCTGCAGTCTATGAGTGGAACGCCATTTTATAGCAAAACGATGTTTTGTTGCAAAGATTAGTTGCGAAGCAACGGGAATGCGACGAAGTCGTCTTTGCGAATGGCGTGGGCTGAACAGTTACTAGAAAAGAGAGGAAAAGATGGAACGGTTGATGATGATAACAATATTTGTTCCGATTCTTTGGGGGCTTATGCTTCTTGTGAAATCGGAATTTAAAAATAGAAATACATTACTTGCAATAACAGGTATAGGGCTTGTAACAACAGCAATTCTTGCATATGCTATGATTGTTGGAGAAGAAACGGAATTATTATTATTTTCTTTGGGTGAAAAAATGCATATTTTCTTCCGTATGGATGCTGTTTCAAGATTATTTGCAGCAGTGGTTACGGTTGTATGGGTATTGGCAGGTTTTTATTCGTTTGAATATATGAAGCATGAAAAGGAAGAAAAGCGTTATTTTGGCTTTTATTTGATGGTGTTTGGTGTGCTGCTTGCCTTATGTTTTGCAGGAAACTTGATTACTTATTATTTGTTTTATGAAATGATGACTTTACTTTCTATGCCGATGGTGCTTCATTCTAAGACAAAAGAGGCTTTGATGGGAGGATTAAAATATCTGTTTTACTCTCTGTTTGGGGCATATATGGTATTGTTTGGGATTTACTTCTTGAATAAATATGCATTTACGATGGATTTTATGGCAGGTGGTACATTAGATATGTCTGCTGTGACAGGTAATGAAACTCTGCTTTTAGCGGTAGCGTTTGCGATGATTGTAGGTTTTGGCGTAAAAGCAGGTATGTTTCCACTTCATGCATGGCTTCCAACGGCACATCCTGTTGCTCCTGCACCAGCGAGTGCTGCATTATCAGGTATTATTGTAAAAATGGGTGTCTTAGGTATTTTACGAGTGGTATATTATATCTTTGGTGCAGAATTTTTGCGTGGCACATGGGTACAGACAGTATGGATGAGTCTTGCTTTACTTACTGTATTTATGGGTTCTATGCTTGCATATAGAGAAAAATTATTAAAAAAACGTATGGCCTATTCGACAGTAAGTCAGGTTTCTTATATCTTATTTGGTATGTCATTGTTACAGGCAGATGGATTGACAGGCTCTTTGTTGCATGTTGTATTCCATGCAGCAATTAAATCTACTTTATTTTTAACGGCTGGTGCAATTATTTATAAAACAGGAAAGACAAAAGTTGATGAATTAAAGGGAATAGGAAAAGAAATGCCGATTACGATTTGGTGCTATACGTTTGCTGCGGCAGCTTTGATTGGTATTCCGCCTGCAAGTGGATTTATTAGTAAATGGTATTTGGCAATTGGTGCGTTAGAAGCTCAGATACCGATATTTTCATGGTTAGGACCTGTGGTTTTATTGGTGAGTGCGCTTTTGACGGCAGGTTATTTATTGCCGATTACAGTCAACGGTTTTTTGCCGGGGGCAGATTTTCATTATGCAGGCTTAAAGAAAAAAGAACCAGCGGCTATTATGGTAATTCCGATTTTTATTCTTGCTGCATTAGCAGTTGTGTTTGGTATTGTACCGGGACCTTTGACAGACTATATTTCTGCGATTGTACATACTTTAATGTGATGAGGTGGTGGAGCTATGAGTCAATATTGGATTATTGTGGCAATTTTACTGCCGATTATAGGGGCTGTTTTAATTCCCCTACTTCCATTTTCTCATAGAAAATGGATGATGTTTTATATAGAAGCCTATATGATGGTGACAACAGTCATTGTGTGGAACTTAATTTTGGGAGGAACCACAGAGGTTTTTCATGTCATACATTTTGTGCGGGACCTTTCTATTTCCTTTAAAATAGATGGAATGAGCATGATATTTGCAGGGTTAGTATCAGTTTTGTGGCCGTTAGCAACCTTATATGCTTTTGAATATATGGAGCATGAAAAAAATGAGAAAACATTTTTTATGTTTTATAGTATGACTTATGGAGTGACACTTGGAATTGCATTTGCTTCGGATATGCTTTCTATGTATTTTTTCTATGAACTTTTGACCTTGGTTACGGTACCTCTTGTCATGCATACGTTAAAGAGAGAAGCTGTTTTGGCAAGCCGAAAATATTTGTACTATTCTTTAGGCGGTGCAGCATTTGCATTGATGGGAATTGTATTTATCATTGTGTATGGAGATACCTGTGAGTTTGTTTTTGGCGGTGTTATGGATATGGCAAATGTGGGAGAGAATGCACCGTTACTTCTCTGGATTTATTTCTTCTCTTTTATGGGGTTTGGCGTAAAAGCAGCGATTTGGCCGCTTTCTTCATGGCTTCCACAGGCAGGGGTTGCACCAACGCCTGTTACAGCTTTGCTTCATGCCGTAGCAGTGGTAAATGCGGGAGCTTTTGGTGTCATTCGTTTGACCTATTATAGCTTTGGTGTGGATTTCTTAAAAGGTACATGGGTACAGTATGCGGTAATGGCAATTTCGATGTTTACTATTGTTTACGGATGCAGTCAGGCAGTGAAAGAAAGTCATATTAAAAGAAGACTTGCCTTTTCAACGGTCAGCAATCTTTCTTATATTATTTTTGGTGTAACCTTAATGAGTCCTGCAGGCTTGGCAGGTGCATTGACACATTTTGTATTTCATGGATTTATGAAGATTTGTTCGTTTCTATGTGCGGGTGCATTTATGCATCAGACAGGAAAATCTTATGTTTATGAAATGGACGGCATGGCAAGAAAAATGCCGATTGTATTTGGAACATTTACAGTTTCGGCATTGGGGCTAATGGGTGTGCCGGGAACGGCAGGATTTGTAAGTAAATGGAAGCTGACAGAAGGGGCAGTGGAAAGTGGAATTCCTCTTGCCTATGTGGGAATTATCTGTTTATTGCTTTCGGCACTTTTAACAGCCATTTATATGTTAAATATCGTGGTTCGTGCTTTTTTCCCAAAGAGTGGTTTTCGTTATGAACTTATTTGGAATGCAAAAGACCCGGGCTGGAAGATGTGTCTGCCGCTTCTTGTTTGTGCAGGCTGTGTAATTTTCTTTGGTTTATGCTCAGAACCGATTGTTAAGTTTTTAACGGATGTTTCGGTAGGAGTTTATTAGGGAGGAGAGAGTCATGAGTAGTAATATATTAATTAGTATGATGGTATTTCTGCCAATGATAGGTGCTTTCCTTTCTTATTTACTGGGAAGGAAATCGAAAAAAGGCAGAGATTTCTTTGTCTGTGGTGTTACAATGATAGAATTTTTATGTAGTCTTTTGCTTTGGGGAAGTTATGAAGCGGGACAGGAAATACTGTTTGTAATACCGGAAGTCTGTGGAATGGGATTAAGCTTTACAGTAGATGGTTTTCGTGTGATTTACGCAGTAATTGCGGCGTTTATGTGGATGATGACCTCTATTCTTTCCATAGAATATTTTGCACATTATCGCAATCGCAATCGATATTACTTATTTTTGCTGATTACGTTAGGTGCAACTGTGGCAATTTTCTTATCAGCAGACCTATATACCACATTTATTTTCTTTGAAATCATGTCAATGGCTTCGTATGTGTGGGTTGCACAGGATGAAAAATCAGCTTCATTGCGTGCCGGTGCAACTTATCTTGCTGTTGCAGTGATTGGTGGTCTGGTGATGCTGATGGGTATCTTTTTATTGTATCATCAGGCAGGGACTTTGCAAATTCGTGAACTTTATGAAGCTTGTCAGGGGAAAAATGTATATGTGGCAGCTCTTTGTATGTTGGTTGGATTTGGAGCAAAAGCAGGTGCATTTCCGCTTCACATCTGGCTGCCAAAGGCACATCCTGTTGCACCTGCACCAGCGAGTGCCTTATTGTCCGGTATTTTGACAAAGACAGGTATTTTTGGTGTTTTGGTAATCAGTTGTCAGATTTTGTACCATGATGAAGTGTGGGGAACATTTATTTTGCTCTTAGGTGTCGTTACTATGTTTTTAGGAGCATTATTGGCGCTATTTTCCATTGATTTCAAACGGACACTTGCCTGTTCTTCGGTTTCACAGATTGGATTTATTTTAGTTGGTGTAGGAATGCAGGGGCTTTTAATGGAAGAAAATGCACTGGCAGTTCGAGGTACATTTCTTCATATGGTCAATCATTCCGTATTTAAACTGGTATTATTTATGACAGCAGGCGTTATTTATATGAATACACATAAGCTGAACTTAAATGAAATCCGTGGATTTGGAAGAAAGAAACCGCTTCTTGCAGTAATTTACCTGATGGGAGCATTGGG
>CAYMHX010000077.1:0-9906 GCA_964390325.1 uncultured Roseburia sp.
TCACTTCGTGACCGCGTGTGGCGCAGGCGTGATTTTCAATCACCGCCTATATAATCATTTTTCAATCAAAAATTTGTGCCGAAGCGTCACAAATTTCTTTTATTGCAGGGCAAAATCTGATATTTTGCTCGTAGCCTCAGCGTAAACGCTTCAGAATGAGAGGTAAATATGATAAATCCGGCAGATGTAATGAAAATTATGAGTGCAAAAAGAAAATTCGATGCAAACCATCCGAAATTTTCTGCATTTTTAAAGGCAGTACTTTCAAGACCGATTGAAGAAGGTACCATCATTGAAATGACAGTGACAAGACCGGGAGAAGAACCAATTACAACGAATTTTAAAGTTTGTCAGTCAGATTTGGATTTAGTGCAGGAATTGCAAAATATGGGAAGACAATAGTAACAGTATTTTTTATTCCGCATAAAGTATAGAGATGTTAGAAATCAGGAGCATGACGTGGATTATCGTTATCAGCCATATTCGTATATGCAGCAGATGGATGTAAACAGAATGCCTTTTTATATGACTTATCCCATGCAAAATCTTTATTTGACAGAGATGGAATATGAAAAGGACATGGAACGAATGAAAGAGCTTTATCCAAGAGAGGTAAAAAGTATTTTGGAAATGGTAGAAGACGAATGTGATAAAATGGAATATGAAGGAAGTCTGATGTTTGATGAATATCCCGATAGATTTATGTTAGAGCAGATAATAGACCGTATTACTGAGCGTGCCAAAGAGCCTGAAGCGGAAATGGAAACTGCACAGTATCGTCAGCCAATGGGTCGTAGAGATGATTTACGGAATTTAATCGGTGTGTTATTAAATCATGAAATGTACCGCAGACGGTGTAGACATAGACGTTGTAATCGCTGGTGGTGAGCAATATGTAACCGTTCAGCAAGTGCGATTCGCAAAGGCGACTTCGTCGCTTTCTCGCTACGTTGCAGCTAACTTTGCTCATAAATGGGTGCTTAGTTCATAGACAGTATAATATGCTCATTCGTGCGAGCACGATTTGCTTATTATGCTGTCTATGGCTGAACTGTTAGAAAAGAAATACTTGTGCAAATGAGCAAATGCGATTAGAATAAAAGAGTGTTTTATTGGTGTAGCCGAGAACATTCATGGCTTTTGTCATGAGAGGAATCGGCTACATTATTTTAGTCAGAAAGGAAAAGATACGATGCGAAAGGGAGTTATCAAAGCAATTGTGCTGACAATGGTATTTATTAGTTCTGTTGTATTTTTCAGCATTGTAACAAATCAGGTAAATGAAGAATTAACAACGGAAATGGCACAGGCGTCGCTTCCGATGATAAGTTTATATACAGGAAATACGGAGATTAATGAACTTCATGGTTATACGGAGGAAATGGATGGAGCATTTATGCGAGATACGATTACTCCTATTTCCGAAAACCGTATGCTTCCGGTAAAGATAACAACATATGGAAATGAGATAGAACAGATTTCCTATGAAATCCGTAGTTTAAATGCAGCCAGATTAATTGCAAATGCCAATATTGATACCTTTGAGCAGAGGGGAGAACAGCTTTTGGTAGAGCTGCCGATTCAAAATCTCTTAGAAGCAGGGCAGGAATATCTTTTAGTGATTTGTTTGGAATATGACCAAAAAGAAGTCTATTTTTATACACGAATTATAGAGCCTGTAGAATGTTATGTGAACGAATGTCTTGCTTTTGCACAGGAATTTCACGAAGCGACTTTTTCTAAAGAAGCTTCGGAAAATATTAAGATGTATTTAGAACAGAATACAGACGATAATACCACGTTGCAGTATACCTCTCTAAATTCAAGCTTAAAACAAGTAAGCTGGGCGAATTTAGGAGGAGAACGACTTACAGAGGCAACGCCGTCCATTAAGGAGATTACGCCTGCATATATGGTACTTTCTTTGGAATATGTTTTGACAAGAGTAGATGAAAATGGAACTAGTGAGTATTACAATGTAGAGGAACATTATCGTGTCCGTTATACCGAAACACGAATGTATATGTTAAAGTTTGAACGAACAGTCAATGAACTTTTTCGCGGAGAAACGGCAGAATTAGAAGGAAAATCCATTCAGCTTGGTATACGTTCTGCGAATGTGGAATATAAATCAAGTGATACAGGGAATATTGTGGCATTTGTGCAGGAGGGAGAACTTTGGAGTTATAACCAAAGTGAAAATACACTGGCAAAGGTTTTTAGTTTCCGTGGATATGAAGGGATTGATAAACGGGAAAATTACGGTAACCATGATATTCGGATTGTAAATGTGGATGAAGCGGGAAGTATTACTTATATTGTTTATGGTTATATGAACCGAGGAGTACATGAAGGAAAAGTAGGAACGGCTGTGTATCGTTATGACAGCCTTGCAAATACAAACGAAGAAGCGTTATTTATTTCCTCCAAACAGTCCTACGAAATTGTTAAGGCAGATTTAGGGCAGTTGATGTATGTCAATGAAGGCAGTGTGTTCTTTATTATGACAGGTGAATCGGTTTATGGAATTGACTTAAATACAATGGAAATGAAAGAAGTAATTTCTGATTTAGGAGAAAATGAATATGCGATTTCAGAATCGAATCGTTTGTTTGCGTGGACGGCACCTGGAAAAGAGGCAGGAAGTAATTTAATATCCATTGTAGACTTGACCACTGAGCGTATCGAAACGATAAGCTGTGTGGAGGGAGAATATCTGCTTCCTTTGGGATTTTTAGGAGAGGATTTGGTCTATGGAAGCGTAAGAAGTGAGGAGGTACAGACAGACGCAGCGGGAAAAAGTGTCTATCCGATTTATAAATTAAATATTGCAGGATTTACAGGAGGAGATGTAAAGATTTTAAAAACTTATGAAAAAGAAGGATATTACATCAGCGATGTAGAAATTGACGACTTTACTATCTATCTTTCACGTATGCAGCATGACGGAAACGGCTTTGTAAGTGCAAGTATGGATATGATTATGAACCGTGAAGCAGATACAAATAAAATGGCATCCATTGAAAAGAAGCAGGATGAGAAAAAGCAGACAGAAGTTCGGATTGTATTGAAAAAAAATATGAGTGAGGAACAGCCAACTTTACTGACACCGAAACAGATTTTTTTAGAAGAACCAAAAGAAGTAGTCTTTGAACAAGCGGGATTGCTGAGTGAATATTATGTATATGCAGATGGAAAAGTAATGCTGGCAACAGATAAGCTCTCTGATGCAGTACACGAGGCAAATAAGGCAATGGGCGTGGTAATTGATAAAGAACAGCGTTATGTTTGGAAACGTGCCAAAAAGACCATTCAGACGGCTTTTAAGGATATGAAGGTAGGAGAAGAAGATAAAAATGCAGGAAGCATTGCAAGATGTATCAATGCTATGCTGCGATGGGAAGGTGCAAGTATTAGTGTAAGCGCTTTATTTGAACGTGGAGAAACACCGCAGAGTGTATTAAGCAATACATTAAGAGATGTCAGAGTGCTGGATTTAACAGGTGCAAAATTGGATGATATTTTATACTATATTAGTAATGGTGCGCCGGTTTTTGCAATGACAGATACTTCCAATGCGGTATTAGTTATTGGATATGATGCAGTCAGTGTTTCAATTTTTGACCCAATGAGTCAGACGACTTATCGAAAAGAAATTGCAGAAGCAGATGCAATATTTGCAAGGGCAGGTTCGATTTTCTTTACCTATTTAAAATAAGGTAATATTCAAAAGCAAACTCAAAAATACTTCATGCTTCAAGCGAACAGGAACAGTTTGTTAAGTTGTTTGGATTTTCGTTAAAAAAATAAACAAAAAAATAAAAAATAAATAAATTCCTTCGGTAAGTTTAACAGTTTTTTCAGAAATGTCTTGCAAATTATTTATTTATCATGTATATTTTGTTAGTAAAAATTGAAAGAGGAAGTGAATGGCATGAGTACGAAAGAAGTAGTAGTATCGAATGTTGCTGAGGGATATAGCAACCCAGTCGCAGAGCTCGTTCAGGTAGCTTGTCGTTTTGATAGTGAGATTATTTTATCAAGTAATAATCGTCGAATTAATGCTAAAAGTATCATGGGTATTATGGCATTCAATCCAACTGAAGGAATGACAGTGAATATTGAGGCTGCTGGAAGCGATGAAGAAGAAGCAATAGTAGCAATGGAAAAATTTTTAACTTGTAGTAAGTAATTACATCGGAAAAGGGAGGAAATGAAGATGGCAAGAAAGAAAGCCGTAACAACAGAAGCAGTAGAAGCAGTTGTAACAGAAACAGCAGAAACAGTAGAAGTAGCAGAAACAGTAGAAGCAGCTCCAAAGAAAAGAGGCAGAAAACCTGCTGCTGCAAAACCAGAAGTAAAAGAAGAAGCTGTAAAAGCAGAAGCAGCTCCAAAGAAAACAACAAAGAAAGTAAATGCATCCATTATGGTTGAATACAATGGCCAGAGCGTTTCAACAGATGTTGTATTAGAAAATGTAAAGAAGACTTTTGAAGCAGAAGGAAATAAATTGTCTGCAATCAAAGACCTTCAGATTTATGTAAAACCAGAAGATAATGCAGCATACTATGTAATCAATCAGGATATTACTGGTAAGATTGATTTATTCTAATAGCCTACATAAGTCACTTGAATTGAATAGAATAAAAACGGGCATCCCATTTGGGATGCCCTATTTTTGTCATAACTACTTATTTTCTTTTTTATCATGTTCTGCTTTATATTTAGCAACGAATTTCTGAATTCTTTCATAAGGATTTAATAAGTGGCTGATAGAGCAGTCATGATTTAAAGTATCAATAATGTGTGCAATATATTTGCTCATATCACAGCTAATATAATAATCTCTGGAAAGAAGTTCAGGTGTCTGGTAAGTAAGGTTCGTAGTAACAACACGATAAATGGTACCGTCTTCAACAGCTTTATCGAATTTTTCTAAACCATTTGTAAATAAACCAAAGGTTGCAACAACAAAGATGCGTCTTGCGTTTCTCTTTTTTAATTCGGTTGCTACATCAATCATACTTTCACCGGAAGAAATCATATCGTCGACAATAATAACATCTTTTCCTTCTACATCCATTCCGAGATATTCATGTGCAACGATTGGGTTACGTCCATCTACGATGACACTATAATCACGACGTTTATAGAACATACCCATATTTACACCTAAAACAGTTGCAAGGTATACAGCACGGTTTGTACCACCTTCGTCAGGGCTGATAATCATTAAATGGTCACTATCAATTTTGATATCTTTTACGTTATTTAAAATACCTTTAATAAACTGATATGCAGGCTGTACGGTTTCAAATCCCTTTAATGGAATTGCATTCTGTACACGCGGGTCGTGAGCATCAAAGGTAATGATATTATCTACGCCCATTGCGGTCAATTCCTGTAATGCGAGTGCACAGTCTAAAGATTCACGTGAAGTACGTTTGTGCTGACGGCTTTCATATAAGAAAGGAATAATAACCGTAATACGTCTTGCTTTTCCTCCTGCTGCTGCAATAATACGTTTTAAATCAGCATAGTGGTCGTCAGGTGACATATGGTTTTCATGTCCTGCTACAGAGTAAGTGATACTGTAATTGGTAACATCTACTAAAAGATATAAGTCATAACCGCGGATAGACTGTCTAATAACAGCTTTTGCTTCACCAGTACCGAAACGTGGGGTAGAAGCATTAATTACATAAGAATCACGACGGTAGCCTTTGAAAGCAACATCATTTTGATATGCGTGTTCTCTTTTAGCTCTCCATTTTACAAGAAACTGGTCAACTTTGTCGCCCATTTCTGTACAGCTCTGTAAAGGAATCAAACCAAGGATTCCATCAGGGGTAGTTCCTAAAAATTTTTCGTCTTTTGGCATTGGGTGGCCCTCCATGTGTTAAGTTAATAAAGTCTTTTGTATATTTTTAATGTATCCGTTTTTTGATACGAATATCATCGCCAAACAATTTAATGATATGATAATGTTCTAAAATGCGTGAAAAAGTACGTTCAGAATAAAGCTGTCCTAATTGTACCATATTTAAGTTTGTTGATATAATAGTTGCTTTTTTTCGTAAAATACGTTCGTTTAAACATAAGAATAATTGGGAACTGGTAAAACTGTTGGTAAGTTCTGTTCCTAAATCATCAATAATCAACAAATCACATTCAAAAATATTCTGATGGATATCCAGTGCTTTCTTATCTTTATCAAAGACTCCCTTACTTAATATATCAAATAATTGGAAGGCCGTAAAGTAGATAACGGAATGTCCTTTATCTAATAATTCCTTTGCAACACAGTTAGAAAGGAATGTTTTTCCGACTCCGGTATCTCCGTAGAAAAGCAGATTGGAAAAACAATGGTCAAAATCTTTGATAAAAGTTTGACAATTTGCATAAGCCTTTTTAGCAGCTTTTAATGGGGTTAAGCCATTTGTATCCGCTTGAGAATCAGAATAATATTTAAAGGAGAAGTTTGAAAAATTCTCATAAGCTAAAATATCTTTGATATTAGACTGGTCATAAGTAATATCAAGGATTCGCTGTGTAAAACAGTGACAGCGTTTTCCGTTCTTGTAACCACTGTCTTTACAGTCAGGACAGTGATAAATAGGAGATAAATAATCGGCAGGGTAACCTGCTTGATTTAATAAGGTTGTTTTTTGTTTTCGTAGAAAGGCAATTTGTTGCTTTAAATCTTCTAAAGCATTGGAATCGCCGCTTAAAAGTTTTCTGGCAGAAGCTACGGAATATTCTGCAATGGAATGCTCGATTTTTAATATTTCAGGAATTTTTTCATAAATTTCGTGAGTTCGAGCTTCTAAAATCGTTTTATTTTGTAACTGTCGTTCGTCGTATTCACGCAAAATCTCGTCGTATTGCATATTTGATAAAGACATCGTTTTATTTCCTTTTTAATGTGTAACTGTTCAGTAACCTTATAGTTACGATTGACTTGCAAATAACATTTTTTCCAGTTCTTCATTATCATAAACACGTTGTTCAAAGTTATTAAATGAATTATTATTTGCTGTTTTTTTGACAGTAAGCGAAGCTTTTTTTCGGTTTTGATAGCTTGTATTATATTTTATAATATCGGGCAGGGTTCGGATGTTAGCAGCTTTCCAGTCTGTCAATAATTTATTGGTATAAGTAAAAGATGCCCTGCCTTTGTCCTCTATTGTTTTATCAC
Source organism: uncultured Roseburia sp. (assembly GCA_964390325.1). Taxonomy (GTDB): domain Bacteria; phylum Bacillota; class Clostridia; order Lachnospirales; family Lachnospiraceae; genus Roseburia. Next base: position 7,199 of record CAYMHX010000077.1, read on the forward strand.
ATGCAGCTAAAATCATTTCCATGGAAAAACCATACTCATTTTTCCATGTTTCGATATAGGTAAGTTCTGCCGGAACAAGACCGCGTTTGGTAATTCCTAAATGCTGTAAAATGGCATTATAGGAACGGTTAAATTGACCGTTGGAGTATTTAGCATCTTCTACGGTTTTAATTTGGTTTTCATGCCAGCTTAGTGCAATTTTATTCATATAATGAATATTGGAATGTTCATTAGAAACACAATATTCAATCAGGTATTCAATTAATTCTGTGGAATGCTTTAATTCGTCATGCCAGTAATAAATCGTATTTAAATCGGTTATTGTTAGTGGTCTTCCTAAATACTGTTCTGCAATAAATAAAAGCTCTTGAATATGTTCCTGCTCCCTAAATATTTGAATATCATCTTGGGAGTAAGATACTTTTTCAGGTACAGTTTTTATGGCAGCAGGCTGTATCGGCATTTCCAATGGAGGAGGCAAAGGTTTATTCTCCTGTATTTTAGAAACGACATCCAATAATTGAATTCCTATTAGATTTTGTTCTGCATCATAATCTAAATGAAGGAGTTCCATGCGTTCCCAGTAGCAGAGAGCGCGTTTGACATCTTTTTCCGTATGTTCAAACTTGTCTGCGATTTCCGAAATAGAAAATTCTGCGTTAGAACAATTTAATTGGCGCAGTAAGTAGAGATATATTTTTACAAATTCACCATTTGCCTTAGGCATATATTCGTCAATGAAGATATTCGATATGCTGGTGGCAGAAGTCTGTTTGGCACAATATAAATTAATCTTTGACATTTCGCATGGTTCCTTTCTAAGCTGTAAAATCAGCTTGGCTGATAGAATTTATATTTGAATCCTATTCTTATACAACAAAATAGCAGTGTTTTGCCGCTGGAAAAAGGATAACTTAAAATCTGTGTGTTAGAGATTATATCACATGGATTTCAAAAAGAGAAGTAGAAAAAAAGTAGTAGATTTACTATTTAAAACAGAAGAATTATGTTAAAAAATATATTATGGAAACCTGAAAAAATTAAAAAAACTTAGGAAATAAGCGAAGATTTGGAAAAAAATGGAAAAAATTATGTAAACAAAAAAACTGCATAGGGAAGTATTCTTCCCCGTGCAGCTTTTTGTTTTTTCTTAGAAACAAATCATTTTTTCGCTGATAGTTACGACATCTCCCGCACCCATTGTTATCAATAAATCGCCGCTGACACATTTTTCTAATAAAAATGCTTCGATTTCTTCAAATGTAGGAAAATAGTAACATTCTGTACCGTATTCGGACAGTTTATCTAACAAATCCTTAGAAGAAATGCCATAGGTATTTTTTTCGCGGGCAGCGTAGATATCTGCTAAAACAACCACATCTACGGTGCTTAATACTTCTGCAAATTCATCTAAAAATGCCTTGGTACGGGAATATGTATGAGGCTGGAATACTAAAACGAGACGTTTATGTGGATAATTTGCAGCAGAGTTTAAGGTTGCACGGATTTCTGTTGGATGGTGTGCATAATCATCAATTACAGTGACACCATGAAATTCTCCTTTATACTGGAAACGGCGGTTAGCACCGGAAAATGCCAAAAGTCCTTCCAATACCACTTCTTTCTTTAATTGAAGCTCCATAGATAAGGCAATGGCTGCAAGGGAGTTTGATACATTGTGCATACCAGGGACACCTAAAGTCACATTCATCAAGGCTTCGCCTTTGTGTATAACAGTATAAGAGGCACAGGCTTTTTCGTTAAAAGTAATGTCTGCAGGATAATAATCAAAGCCTTCTGTTAAACCATAAGTAATTACTTTTGCTGATAAATTGGAAATTAAAGCTTCATAGTTTTCGATTTCTCCATTGATAATGACAACACCATCTTCTTTTGTATTGCCTGCAAATGCAGAAAATGATTGGCGAACGTCGTCTAAATCTTTGAAAAAGTCTAAATGTTCTGCTTCTACATTTAAGATAATGCTGTATTTTGGATAAAAATGCAGAAAACTATTGGTATATTCACAGGCTTCTGAAATAAAATAGTCTGAAGCACCAATACGAAGGTTGCCGTTGATAGCGTTTAAGATGCCTCCGACAGAAATCGTTGGGTCACAGCCTGCTGATAATAAAATCTGGCTAATCATAGATGTAGTGGTAGTTTTTCCATGAGTTCCTGAAACGGCAATGGAACGGCTGTAATTATCCATAATCTGTCCTAAAAGTTCGGCACGGCTTAACATAGGAAGTCCCGCTTCTTTTGCACAGACAAATTCAGGATTGTCTGTGGAAATTGCAGCCGTATAGACAACTAAATCAATGCCGGGAATGATATTTTCGGCAGTCTGACCGTAGAAAATCTGCATTCCTTTTTCTGACAAACGTCGTGTCAGAGGAGACTCCTTAGTATCCGAACCTGAAATGGTAAAGTGTTCATTTTGGAGAATTTCGGCAAGACCGCTCATACTAATCCCGCCAATTCCAATAAAATGAACATGTATCGGTTGGTTAAAATTAATTTTATACATAAAATACATATCCTTTCCTGGAAAATAAATTGTATCGTAACACAAAAGATACTGAATAGTTACATTATACCTATATATTCGGAATTTGGAAAGTTTATCAGGCAAAAATTTTTGAAAAAAAGAAGATTGGTGTTACTTTTCACACGTCAGCCAAACACTTGCTGTTTGGCTGCGTAAG
>CAYMHX010000078.1:0-9848 GCA_964390325.1 uncultured Roseburia sp.
CCCATTCGCTTCATATCCATATACATATCGCATACCGTATCACTCTGGTCAAAAATCTTTTGATTTCCCTTTTCAATCCAAAGCACTCTTGAACACATCTGTCTTACACTTGCAATATCATGTGATACAAAAAGAATGGTCACATTTTTTTCCCGTAATTCCTCAAATTTCTTAAAACATTTATTCTGAAAGAACAAATCTCCAACACTTAATGCTTCATCTACGATTAAAATATCCGGTTCTACATTAATCGCCACTGCAAATGCAAGTCTTGCAAACATACCACTGGAATAAGTCTTGACCGGCTGATGGATAAATTCTCCAATTTCTGCAAATTCAATAATTTCATCTACCTTTGCTTCCATCTCTTTTCTGGAATATCCCATCATTCGCCCATTCAGATAGATATTTTCCAAGCCTGTATATTCCTGATTAAAGCCTGCTCCAAGCTCTAAAAGAGCTGAAATCTTTCCTTCTACTTTGGAAGTTCCCTCTGTCGGCTCTAATACTCCGGTAATAATTTTAAGCAAGGTCGATTTACCAGAACCGTTTGTTCCAATAATTCCTACTGTCTCTCCACGTTTTACATCAAAACTTACATCATTTAATGCATAAAAATCACTATGTAAGGATTTTTTACTCCAGCCCACAGCTTCTCTGAAACGGTCTTGTGGTTTTGCATATAAGTTATATTTTTTTGTCACATTTTTTACTTGAATAATATATTCTTCCATAAGCCCTCTTATAATACATCCGCAAAGTGTTTTTTACATTTGCCGAATAATCGCAATCCTCCGACTAAAATGAGGATTGTTACAACCCAATAATACACTGTCATTCCCAAAGAATGTCCAATTCCTTCCTTATATATAAAGATATTTCGATATCCTTCTACTACATAATAAACCGGATTATATACCAATACTTTTCGTACTCCCTCCGGCATACTTTCTAAACTCCATACAATCGGAGTCATCCAGAATACAATCTGCAATACAATTGCTACTACCTGTATCGTATCTTTAAAAAATACATATAAAGTTGCTGTTAAATACGCAAATCCGGTTGTCAGTATTACCATATATATCAAATAAATCGGAATTTGTAAATAATAAATATCAGGAAAATGTCCCCAAAAACAGTACATGACAATAGCGAATACAATCAATACAAACTGTACTAATAAGATAGATATGACCTTTGCCAATGGCAGAATATTAATATTAAACAATACTTTTTTTACAAGATAACTGTATTCCACCATGCTTGCTGTTGCATTTGAAATCGCTTCACTGATAAATAACCAAGGTAATAAACCTATCATTAGCCACAAAATAAATGGGAAGTTTTCTACTGGTGCAGACTTAAATCCCAATTGAAATACAAACCAATATAATACAATCGTAATAATTGGCTGTAAAAATGCCCATAAACATCCCAGTGCCGAACCAGCATATTTGGCTTTAAAATCATCCAATGCAAACTGCCACACAAATGCCAATTCGTCCTTTTTCTTTTCTATTTTTTCTTTCATATTATTTGCTATATATCTCCTTTAAAAAGTTCTTTAGCACCTTTTTCCATTTCGGTGTTCTTATCTCATTTAAAATATAATTCAATTCCTCATTACACTGTCTGAAATTATACGGATATTCATATTCCTCAAACAATTTTCGTACTTCATAATAAGCCTGAAACAGTACTTTATCTCTTTTAAACCGTTTCAATGGCAATCTATATAATGAAGTAATCTGATTGATATAGAAAAAGTCTTCGTGTGCTGCATACCGAAGCCACAAGTCCCAGTCTTCTAACGCGTCTAAATTTTCTCTTAATCCACCATATTGTTCATACAAAGAACGGTGAAACATGATTGTCTGTATTGGTATGAAATTGGTCATTGTAAAATACAAACGGTTAAATGACTGATTGTGCTGAATATATTTATAAATAGTTACATATTTTCGTCTGCTTCTGCTGTAAACAGATACTGCTGCCTCTGCGACTGCATAAGCAACTTTATAATCAGTTCCTTCTAATGCCGACAAAAGTACCTCTGTATGCTGTGGATAAAGCAAATCGTCATCATCTAAGAAGTTACAATATTCTCCTTCTGCCATCTGCAGTCCAATATTTCCTGCTTTTGATCTCCCCACTTTTGTTCCTGTATGATAATATCGAATATCCATATCCACAAATTCGGTACGAATCATTTTCTCAGCAGTATTTTTTCCATCTTCTACTACGATTACCTCTATATCGGAACAGGTCTGTTTCCGAATACTTTCCAAACTATATCGTAATACATGAGGTCTGCCACACGTCCGAACGATATAAGACACTTTTTTCATCCTAATTTCCTCTTTTTCCTTACTAATAACCATGCCTTTCCATGTGTTAATTTCTTCACATTACGCTCTCATTTTATATTGTCGATTTCGGATTTTTGGCAATATTTTGATTGCTCCAATCCCCTCTAACAGCCAGCATGCCAATATAGCTGTTTTTGCAAACATCGTATCCTTTTGTAATAATACTCGTCTGATAAATGTTATCTTTCGATAGTTCGGACAGATACGCCTCATATCCTTTTGCAACTGTTTTATATTTTTTTGCAATTGTGCATTCTGATTGACTGGCAAGTCCATGATATTAAAATAAAACCATTTACATAAAAAGTAAGAAAGTCCCCATTTATCCTCTTCTAATACCAATTCCTTTTGAATGTCTAGCATACTATCCACGATTTTTTTCCATATTTTTCTTGGATGCCATGGAGAATTATTATCAATAGCACGACTGGTAGAATCAGAATGCCTGTTCCAACAATATAAGTCCTTTGATACAAATTCCGTTTTTTTCGCATACAAATGGATTCTTTGAATATAACATACATCATCCGGCAGTTCCTTGAAATAAATCCCATTGGAACGTACTAAATCCATTTTATAAATCTGTGCGTGATGCCAAATAAACGCCCACTTATTTGCATCTGCGTTTGGTATATGCGTTTTATAGGCATTTCCATTTCCGTCTAATTCCGAAAAACCGCCAATGACACAGTCTGCATCCGTTTCTAACGCCTTTTCACATAATACTTTCACACAATCTTCGGTCATATAATCATCTGCATCACAAATAAGAAGATATTTTCCTTTTGCGTGTTCTAAAATACGATTTTTATTCGCTAAAAGTCCCCGATTTTCACCTGTTACAAGGCGGATATTCATATCAGGATTTTCTTTTATGAAAGTTTGAATTACCTCTACGGAGTTATCCGTAGAACCATCATCACAATATAATACCTCAAAATCCCTAAATTTTTGTTTTTTTATCTGTTCAAATGCCTTAGGCAAGTATTTTGCATAATTATAACTGGCAATCCCAATCGTTAAAAACGGCATATTACTCCTCGTTTCTGAGCTGTTTCTATTGCAAATCTATTTGTTTTTGCTCAAAAACAAATAGCCCTACAAAAATCAGCTATCCAGATGATTTTTTGTATTGTCTTCCTCAAAATTAATACGTTTTTCTTCCACTACTAATGGTCGGTTAATGACACGCGTATTGATATTTAAAATATATTCCCCGATTAATCCAATAAAAAACAACTGTATCGAACCAATCACATAAATACCAATGAGCATTGGTGCATTTCCTGCCTGAAACCCGTACCAGTTGGTTAATTTCAATACTAAATATAAGAATGCAATAAGTAAACTGAGTGCAGAACTAAGGAAACCGATCCAAGTTGCCCATCTTAATATTACTTTTGTATAAGAAGTAATGCTTAACATAGCAGCATCATACAGGGTATAAAAATTATTCTTCGTCTTTCCTGCACGGCGTTTTGGCTGTTCATATTCTACTTCTATTAAATTAAAGCCTGACCCATATTCTGCTACAATTCCTCGAATAAATGGAATTGGGTCATTTAACTGTCTTAACAGTTTAATAAAAGATTTATCATATAAACCAAATCCTGTAAAGTGTTCAATCATCTTTACATTGGACATATTTTTAATCATCTTATAATAAATGGTTCTAAGAAAATAAACAAATGGGTTTTCCTTGCTGGAGGATTTCACACCACTGACAATCTTATGTCCTTCTTCCCACTTCTTTACAAAAATTGGTATCATTTCTATCGGGTCTTGAAAGTCACAGCACATACAAATGGTACAATCTCCTGTGGTCTGACACATTCCATGGAATGGCGAGTTAAACTGTCCAAAGTTTGTAACGTTAAAAATAGCTTTTATTTTCTTATTTTCTTCACAAATCTGCTCTAATTTTGCCTTTGTTCCATCGGTGGAACAGTTATCAATAAACAGTATTTCGTAATCATACTGCGGTAAGTTTGTCTCCAATTCCTCTACAACTGCCTTGCTAATTGGAATTACATTATCCGTTTCATTATAGCAAGGAATCATAATGCTAATCTTTTTCATAAATTTTATTTTCCTCTATTCAAAATCACTCTGACGAAGTATCTTATAAAATACACTAAACATACGCTTGCTAACTGATAATAAGATAGCAGAACACTTTAAACTCAATGATACGTCTTTTAATCTAATATATCGAAAAAGATTCTTTTGAATTTCTTTTTTCACTTCATTACAGTCAGGATAAATATATTCCTCTCCTTTAATCATGGCTGTAATAAATGCCATCGTTTCTAACATATACCCTTGGAAAAAAATATCTTTATCTTCGGGATATTTTTCACTGTAACATTTCATACGTTCTAAATACATAGCCCGCGTGTTACGGTAACTTAATTTATATCCATTATTACATACACTGGCTTTTCGCTGAATATAATGATATTTCGGCTCTTTTCCACATACCAGCAATTGTATTTTCTCCATGCACTGACAGACAACGTCATGGTCCTCGCCCAGTTCTAAATCTTTCCGAAACCGAATATCTTCAAAAAGTTCTTTTTTAAATAATTTATCCCACATCCATGAGGAACAAATTTTCTTTCTATAAACTTCCCGTATTGCTTCCTGCTGATGAAGTAATAAAAAGGGTTCTTCCAATTCATAAAAAATTTTTGAATGCTTACTATATTCATACCAGCCACAGCAAGTTGCAATATCTCCTCCCTGTTCCTCTAATAAGCAAACTAAGTATTCATACATATCTGCTTCCACAAAATCATCTGCATCACAGAACGCAATATAATCTCCACTCGCAATTTCCAATCCTTCATTTCTCGCTGCGGAAACACCATTGTTTTCTGTATGTAATACAATAATTCTATCATCTTTCTCTGCATATTTATTGCAGATTTCTCCTGACAAATCATCAGAACCACTATTAATCAAAATAATTTCCAAATTCCAAAATGTCTGTGCTAAAATGCTCTTTAAGCACTTCTTTAAGTATTTTTCCACATTATATACAGGAATAATAATGCTAATTTTTTTCATCCTCAATCTCCAGTCAAGCGAATATTCGCTTTCCACATTTGTTACTTACTCATAACCGAATCCCTGCTATTTAGCCTTATTCGGATACTACCTTTTTTCCTTTAATACCCACTCTATCGTTTCTGCAATGCCCTCCTCAAATTCATAACGAGGTGCAAACCCTGTATCTTTTTCTAACTCTGTAATATCTGCACACAAATACATCACCTGATGCTTTGCATAAGGGATTTCTCCAATCCCTAACGATAAATTTTTATCTATCTTATCTCGAATGATTTCGATATACTCTCTCAATGGTCTGGTTTTTCCACTTCCGATACAGTAGGTTTTTCCACTGATACCACGCTCTCCTAAAAGGTACATTGCATAGCCTGCATCCTTTGCATAGAGATAGTCCCACTGTTGTTCGCCTTTTGTAGAGGATGGTTTTTCTCCCTTTAACAAGGTACGAATGACTGACATGACCATGGTATTCATTCCATCATATCTGCCATAAATGCTTAAAATTCGAGTCCAAATATGTTCGATATCTTCCTGTTCACACTGAATACGGCTCATCTGTCCTGCACATAGTTTTGCAATTCCATAGCCGTTTTCCGGAAAAGCTGGAGTGTTTGCATTTAATTTTTCCTCAGTTCTTCCATATTCTGCCTGAGAACCTGCTCCAATAAATCTCTTACATCCTAAAGCCTTTGCTGCAGCTACTGCATCTAAGGTATACTGAATATTTAATAATTGCCCCTGCATATTATTTCTGGAATTTCCAAACGTACCATCCCAACCCAAATGATAAAAGGTGTCACAAGGCTTTCCTATTAATTCAGGTAATCGAACCAGTTGATTTAAGTCACATTCCACTACTTGTACCAATTTATGAATAGGAATATTCTTTTTTCTACTGGAATTTGGTCTTATTACGGCAAATACTTCTATTTCATGTGCAATCAATTCTTCGATAAAAGCCACACCGATTGCACCTGTTGGTCCTGTTACGACAACTCGTTTCATAATACAGCCTCACAAATCACTTTTGCCATATAGTCAATCATTTCATCCGTCATTCCAGGATAAACGCCTACCCAAAATGTATTGTTCATAATATAGTCCGTATTTTTCAAATCACCAACTACCCGATACCCTGTACCTTCTGCTCTCATCTGGTCAAAGCATGGATGTTTGGTTAAGTTTCCTGCAAACAACATTCTGGTCTGTACACCTTTACTTTCAATATATGGTACTACCTGATTACGTTCTACACCTTCTTTACAGGTCAATGGAAATCCAAACCAGCTCGGTATCGAATTTTCACAGGCTTCCGGAAGAATTAACTTTTCTTTACAACTCTGTAATCCCTCTAATAAACGATTAAAATTAGCAATTCGGCGTTCCACGAACGTTGGGAACTTTTTAATCTGTGCACAGCCAATTGCTGCCTGCATATCGGTTGCTTTTAAATTATATCCAAAATGGGAATACACATATTTATGGTCATAGCCTAATGGTAATTCGCCATACTGTTTATCAAAACGATGTCCACACAAATTATCCTGTCCTGAAGCACAGACACAATCTCTGCCCCAATCACGGAAGGAACGAATACATTTGTTTAAAAGTGGATTGTTCGTATATACAGCACCACCTTCGCCCATTGTCATATGATGAGGCGGATAAAAACTGCTTGTTCCAATATCGCCCACTGTTCCTGTCAGACGTTCTTCTCCATCAATAGTATATCTTGAACCTAATGCATCACAGTTATCCTCTACCAACCATAAATTATGTTCCTCACAAAATGCTTTTACTGCTTTTAAATCAAACGGATTTCCCAAGGTATGGGCAATCATAACTGCCTTTGTCTTTTCGGACAAGGCTTCTTCTAACATTGTCACATCTATATTATACTGTGGAATGGTCACATCCACAAAAACAGGAACTGCGCCATACTGAATGATTGGTGTCACTGTGGTAGGAAAACCTGCTGCTACGGTAATGACTTCATCTCCTCTTTGAATCTGGCGTTCCTTTAATAATGGAGAGGTCAATGCCATAAACGCGTTTAAATTCGCAGAAGAACCCGAATTGACCAATGCACAATACTTCACACCAAGGTATTTGGCAAATGCCTGTTCAAATTCCTCCGTATATCTGCCCGAAGTCAGCCAAAATTCCAAGGCTGAATCCACTAAATTACACATTTCCTCATGGTCGTAGACTCTCGAAGCATAGGGAATACGCTGTCCCTCCTGAAAATCTTTCTTTTTATTATGATAAGTATCACAGTATTCTGCCACCATATTTAAAATCTGCTGCTTCGCCTGTGTTTCTGTCATATTTTCAAACATATGTTCCCCTCTCAATTTATACTTTCTTTAAAAAATTGTAACCGTTCAGCTCACGCCATTCACAATTATCTATGACTGAACTGTTAGAAAAAATTCCTGTATCTGTCTATCCATACACGCAGGAATATCGCCGCCTGTAAAATATACCTTCGACCACTCAACGGTTTTTTCTACGGCTTCCTCTACATGCCATCTTGGTGACCATCCAAATGTCTTTTTTATCTTAGAACAATCTAATTTCAAAAAATTCGCCTCATGTGGTCCACCATCATGCTGATTGAGCCATTTCATTCCTTCTCCCCATTTTTCACAAAAAATGTCTGTCAGCTCACCTGTTGTCACACAGTCACAGTCATCTGGACCCACATTATAAAATCCTGCAAAGGTTTTATCCTCATACTGTTTCTTTGCAATGGTCAAATACACCGCTAATGGCTCTAAGACATGCTGATACGGTCTGGTCGAATGTGGATTGCGCACAATAATATCACGCTTCTCCCCTGCCGCTCTGATACAGTCAGGAATAATACGGTCATTGGCAAAATCGCCGCCACCAATCACATTTCCCGCTCTTGCCGTTGAAACTGCTACATCCATTTTATCATAAAAAGAATTAATATAACTGTGTGTTACCAGTTCAGAACAGGACTTGCTGTTAGAATAAGGGTCAAAACCGTCTAGCGGCTCATTTTCCCGATAACCCCATTCCCATTCTTTATTTTCATATACCTTATCGGTTGTTACATTTAAAAACGACTTTACACAAGGATTTATCCTAACACACTCGCATAAATTTACTGTTCCCATCACATTTGTTTCGTAAGTGTATACAGGATTTTTATAAGAGTCTCTTACAATCGGCTGAGCAGCCAAATGAAATACGATTTCAGGCTGTACTTCTGCAAAAACCTTCTGTAAATGTGCTAAATCCCTGACATCCCCTATCACAGAATGCATTTTTTCTTCCACACCACTTAATGCAAAAAGATTTGGAACAGTCGGTACTTCCAATGAATACCCTGTTACCGTCGCCCCTGCATTGACTAAAATACGGCAAAGCCACGAACCCTTAAATCCTGTATGTCCTGTTACCAGTACCTTTTTCCCTTTATAAAATGCTAACATTTTTCAATCTTTACTGCATCCACTTCATCCATGGAGCTTTTCCTTTCGCAATCAAATCTTCTAACTGTTCCATTTCACGCTTGGTATCCATACACTGCCAGAATCCATCGTGCTTATATGCCTTTAACTCTCCATCTGCTACCAACCGTCTTAACGTCTCTTTTTCAAAAACGGTGTTATCATCTTCCAAATAATTAAAAATTTCCGGTTTCAATACCATATATCCTGCATTGATACGAGAACCGTCTGCCATGGATTTTTCCCTGAAAGCTGTTACTTCCATACTTTCTCTATCAATGTCCAAAACACCGAACCTTTGCTCTAAATGCACAGCCGTCATGGTTGCAATCTTGCCATGCGCTTTGTGAAATTCTACAGTTTTAAGAATATCTAAATCCGTTACACCATCTCCATAAGTAAGCAAAAAATCTTCTTCTCCAATATATTTTTGAATCCGTTTGATACGTCCACCTGTCATAGTATCAAGACCTGTATCTACAATCGTCACCTTCCATGGCTCGGCAACATTATTGTGAACCGTCATCTTTCCATCATTGGTAAAATCAAAGGTAACATCGCTATTATGCAAATAATAGTCTGCGAACCATTCCTTAATCACATGCTGTTTATATCCTGCACAAATAATAAACTCGTGAAATCCATAGTAAGAATATTCCTTCATAATGTGCCAAATTATTGGTTTTCCACCTATCTCAATCATCGGCTTCGGCTTATATTGACTTTCTTCACTAATCCGTGTACCATAACCGCCTGCTAAAATTACTACTTTCATAAAACAATAATACCTTTCCATTATGATAAATCTGTCATTTGTAGAATATATTGATTATCCCAGACAGACTACTCCTTTATATATAATAGTCCATAATACACATTTTTTCAAGATTTTTAAATGGAACTTTAGCTTACTAAATAAATG
>CAYMHX010000079.1:0-9839 GCA_964390325.1 uncultured Roseburia sp.
ATGATGACCAATCGATTTATAAATTCCGTGGTGCCAATATTTATAATATTTTAAACTTTGAACAGCATTTTCCAGAGGCAGTGACAATTAAATTAGAGGAAAATTATCGTTCCACACAGAATATTTTAGATGCGGCAAATGCAGTAATTTCCAATAATAGCAAAAGAAAAAGAAAAGCACTTTGGACGAAAAAAGATGCAGGAGCATTGGTGCGTTTTGAACAGTTTGATACCGCTTATGAGGAAGCAGATTTTGTAAAAAATGAAATTAAAGATGTGGTAATGCTTGGAACCTATGATTACAAGGATTGTGCCGTACTTTACCGTACCAATGCACAGTCTCGTTTGTTTGAAGAACGTTTTATTACGTCTAATATTCCGTATAAAATTGTAGGCGGTTTGAACTTCTATGCCCGTAAGGAAATTAAGGACATACTTGCTTATTTAAAAACTATTGACAATGCAAAAGATGATTTGGCAGTAAAGCGTATTATTAACGTACCAAAACGTGGAATCGGTGCAACTTCTATTGCAAAAGTGACAAATTATGCTTCTATGGAGGATATTAGTTTTTATACGGCACTTAGAAAAGCAGATGAAATTCCAGGGTTAGGCAGAGGAGCAGCCAAAATAAAACCGTTTGTGACCTTTATTCAGAGAATGAGAAGTGCAGCGGAAATGTTAAGCGTGACGGAATTATTACAGTTGATTTTAGATGAAACAGGATATTTGGAGGAATTAGAAGCGGAAGGAACAGATGAAGCACTTGCCCGTATAGAAAATATTGATGAATTAATTACGAAAGCAGTAGCGTATGAAGATGGAACGGATGAACCGAGTCTGAGTGGATTTTTAGAAGAAGTGGCATTGGTGGCAGATATTGACAGTTTAGAGGAGGATGAGAACCGTGTTGTGTTGATGACTTTACACAGTGCGAAGGGCTTAGAGTTTCCAAAGGTATTTTTGACAGGAATGGAAGATGGAGTATTTCCAAGCTATATGTCGATTAAAGCCGATGATTCTAAGGAAGAAATCGAAGAAGAACGCCGTCTTGCTTATGTAGGAATTACGCGTGCGAAGGATGAATTGGCAGTCACTTGTGCAAAACAGAGAATGATTCGAGGAGAAACGCAATATAATAAAGTATCTCGTTTTGTAAGAGAAATTCCAGTGGAACTAATGCAGGGCGGTCCGCAAAAAATGAAATATGTGCAGCGAAGGGAAGAAACATTTGTGAAACCTGAAAATGCATATCGTAGTGCAATGGCAACGGGACACAGACTTTCGGGTCAGACCATGCAGACACAGGCATTTGCAGTATTGGGCGGTCCAAAGAAGGCAGAATTGGATTATACCGTAGGAGATACTGTAGCCCATGTGAAATTTGGAACTGGAATCGTAAAAAAAATCGTGGATGGTGGCAGAGATTATGAGGTGACAGTGGAATTTGAAACCTATGGAGTTAAAAAAATGTTTGCGGCATTTGCAAAGCTGGAAAAATTGTAACACAGTAACTAAATTTTTTCTGATTTCATAAATTTTTTATAGGATATTTGGAAAAGATATGTTATAATGAATTATATCAAATTTGTAGTTATTTAAAGTTAAGGTAGTTTTTATAAAAGTGGTAATTTTGTTTATTGATAAGGAAGACTTTTTTAAAATTTTGGGACTTGATTTTAAATAGTTACGAAAAATTACGACGAACAAGGAGAAGTGGTATCATGAGAAAAGTAGAAGAACTTGTAGAAGCGTTAAAGGCCGTAGAATTAGAAAATGTGAAGGATGAGTTGAAAAGTATGACAAAGCTGAACGAATTATTGAACAAAAAAGAAGAAGAAAAGAAAAGCTGTAATGTGGTTTGTATCTTTGCAGTGATTGGAATTATCGTAGCAATTGCAGCAATCGCTTATGCAGTATACCGTTACTTCACACCGGATTATTATGATGATTTTGAAGATGACGAGTTTGAAGACGAATTTGAAGAAGATTTCTTTGAAGACGAAGAAGTGGCAGAAGTGGAAGTTGAAGAAGAAGAACCTGTAGCAGAAACAGAAGTAACAGATGAAATGGTAGAAGAATAATACAATAAAAATAATAATAAAGAGGGCTGCCAAGGCAGTCCTCACAGCCCCTTTTTTGGAATGGAGATTAAAGTGAAAAAAGGACAAATTATAGAAGGAATAATTGAAAGGGTGGACTTTCCAAATAAGGCAATTTTAATGACAGAGGAAGGAAAGCAGGTAACGGTAAAAAACGGCATACAGGGACAGAAGGTCTCAGTGGCTATCAATAAAATCCGTAAAGGAAAGGCAGAAGGACGTTTATTAGAGGTTTTAGAAAAGTCGCCTTTAGAATTAGAAGAAGCTGGCTGTGTGCATTTTAGCGAATGTGGAGGCTGTACTTATCAGACACTTCCGTACGAAGAACAGTTAAAAATGAAAGCAGAACAGGTGAAGAAACTGATTGAAGAAGTCATTGCACCGATTAGTGATGGATATGAATTTTTAGGGATTAAATCAAGTCCAATGAAAAAAGCTTATCGAAATAAAATGGAATTTTCTTTTGGTGATGCTTATAAAGATGGTCCATTGGCACTTGGAATGCACAAACGGGGTAGTTTTTATGACATCGTACCAGTACGGGAGTGTCAGATTGTAGACGAGGATTTTAGAATCGTATTAATGACAACCTTGGAATTTTTTCAGGGAAAAAATAGTGCATTTTATCATAAATTACGTCACGAAGGATATTTAAGACATTTACTGGTGCGTAAGGCTGTAAAAACAGGAGAAATTTTAGTTGATTTGATCACAACCACACAGTTGAATTATATGGGGGAAACAGGTACAACAGGAAGTTTAGAAGAACAGGAAACAGCACTTTTAAATGCATGGAAAGAAGCATTATTATCCAAAACTTATATAGGCAAAATGACAGGAATTTTGCATACCAAAAATGACAGCCTTGCAGATGTAGTGGCAAATGACGGTACAGAAGTATTGTATGGACAGGACTATTTCTTTGAAGAACTATTAGGACTTCGCTTTAAGATTACTCCATTTTCTTTCTTCCAGACCAATTCACTTGGAGCAGAAGTGCTTTATGAAACAGCTCGTGACTTTATCGGAAACGCACTTGCAGGAGATGAAAATGGAGATGGAGCAGAGAAAACCGGAAAAGTAGTGTTTGACTTATATTCCGGTACAGGAACGATAGCACAGATGTTAGCTCCTGTTGCAAAAAAAGTAATTGGTGTAGAAATCATCGAAGAAGCAGTAGAAGCAGCAAAAATAAATGCAGAATTAAATGGACTTTCTAACTGTGAATTTATCGCAGGAGATGTTTTAAAAGTCATTGATGAAATTGAAGAAAAACCGGATTATATCGTATTAGACCCTCCTCGTGACGGGATTCACCCGAAAGCGTTGGAGAAGATTATCCGTTATGGAGTGAGTCAAATGGTGTATATCTCTTGTAAACCAACGAGCCTTGCAAGGGACTTGGAAGTATTGCAGGCGAGAGGATATCGGGTAGAACAGGTTTGTTGCGTGGACTTATTCCCAAATACTGTTCATTGTGAAACAATTTGTCTTTTAAATCAGTTAAACAATTAAGTTGATGTGTAGGCTGTAATAGTTTGTGCTTTTAGTAAATACGAAGGAATGAGGATACAATGGAAGAAAATTATAAGCAATTAATGGAAATAATCGGGAAATCTTATCTGATAGGAAGTTATCAGCGAGGATATCGGTGGGATGAATCCAATGTAGAAAAATTATTAAAAGATATTTTTGAAGGCAGATTGGTGGAAGATTTTGAATTTGAAAATACAAATTATATAGATGCAAATAAAATCATTCAATATCTTCATAATGAAAATGAACGAGATAATGTGGAATATTGCCTTCAACCGCTTGTTCTAAAAAAAATAGGAGATAAATATAGTGTAATTGATGGACAACAGCGTCTTACTACTTTATATATTATATTAAAGGCTTTATGTAGTGTTTCAACGATAACATTTCCGGTTTCGTTTGTAATAGAATATCAATCAAGAGAAAAGTCAAAAGAATTTTTACAAACTTTAAGTGAAGAATCAGAAGAAAATGATATTGATTCTGCATATATGATTCAAGCTTTTCGATTTTCAAAAAAATGGTTTATAGAAAGAAACAAAGCTTTTCAAAATTTATTAAACAGTAATTTTGTAAAATGTGATGAAAATAAATTAGTAGATGCATTTGCTTCTTATTTACTTGAAATTTTATTAGAGAAAACAAAATTTATTTGGGATGAAATAGATGAGTCTTCTGCCGATATGAATAAAAAAGAACAAAAGATATTTGCCGACCGTAATACAGGAAGATTAGCCTTAACAAATTCAGAATTAATAAAGTCTTTATTTATGAATCCGGATTATTATGGAAAGAATGTAGTTGGATTAAAAGATAGACAGACTTTGATTTCTGAAATATGGGATATTTATGAGAATGAACTTCATAATGAAGAATTTTGGAAATTTATACCTGTAAGTGAAGAAGTACGAGAACAGTATCGGTTTTTAACGAGAATAGATGTTATTTTTTTACTTTTAATTCAAAAAAAAGGATATACAAAAAATTTATTAAAAGAAAATGAACTTTTTGAAGCAGTAGAGGAGTGGATTAATAAAGAAACCCAAAATACTAAAAAAGAGGAAGAAAAAACAGATGGAATGATTGCATGCTGGAGAGAAGTATGTGATGTTTATGATGGAATCAAAGAGCTATTTGATAAGAATGAAATCTATAATCTGTTGTCTCTTTATAAAATGATAGACAATAATTCTTCAGATGTATTTGAAAAATATAATGAGGTACTTGATGAATCAAAAAATTTAAGAGCAGAAATCGTCAAAAGGGCGATTTGTACGAAGTTATTTGCTTCGGGAATTGAAAAAAGCATCAAGTCAGTAAGATTTCCAGATAGAGATAATATTAGAAAAATGCTGGTAGCTTATAATGTAGCAATTACAAATACATCCAATCCAATAAATCGTTTTGGATTTCACTTTTTTGATAAAATAAAAGGGGTATGGGATATTGAGCATATCTATGCTACAAATGAAGGATATATTGCGTCAGCTTCACTGGAAAAGAAGATTGAATTATTAAAAATATTTGGAGAATCAAATCATAATATTTATAAAGAGTATATTGAAACACTGTATTCTATAAATATAGAAGAAGAACAGGGTGAAATGGACGAAAATAAGTATATGGACGAGTGCTTTGAAAAAGCTGGAAGAAAATATACGAAAGAATTTGATATATGGCGTTATCTAAAACTGAAAAACTATTGTAAAGAATTGCTTGAAAAATATAATATTATGGTGCAAATTTCTAATTTGTTAGAGAGTGCAAATTTTGATAATGATGTAGAAGCATTTATACAATCAGGTGATTATGATGACACAGAAGTTTTTATGTTTTTAAGGCGAGAATATTTAAACTGGGATAAGAAACTAGACGATGAGTATGAAAAAATAAAAAGAAGTGGAGAAAAAAAGGATAGTATAAACTGGCATGGATATTCTGTTAAAATACAAGATATAGATACTTTTTGGAGTGATTCTGTAGAGAAAGAAAGATTAGAATTGAATTTTATTCATAGATATTATAGAGATTTTTTAAATATGATTTATGATAATACAGGTATTCCGGCAGATTATGTTACATTTAAAAATCATGGTGAGAAAAGAACAAAAATAATAAAGGAAGATAATAGGGAAAAATTTAGAGCATTTTTTAAAGGAATTGTTTATAGAATAGAAGAAAGTATTCATAGCTTTTTTAGAAAAGATGAATCCATTAGTTCTTTAGATAAGGATTTGGGACAGCAGAGTGATTATCAAATCTGGGCAGCTTTTGTGAATGATAATTCAATGGGAAATATGATGCTTTTGCCAATGGATATTAATCGAGCAGGTAATTACAGTGATAAAAATTTTAGTGGAAAACGAAAATATATGGTTGATAAAGGACATGTATTTTTGCCAATTGCGACATCGAATGTTTTAATGGGAAAATTTATTGATTTAGAAACGTCCACTGAACAGTGGTTGATGAAAGAAAGAAAAACATATTTAAATGATATGATAACTGTAATGCAGGCATACTATGGTCGGGAAGGAACAAAAGCATGAGACAGGAAAATAATTTTAGACAATTAATGAAAGATAAAAACATCATTATACCTATTATACAAAGGGATTATGCACAGGGAAGAAGTGATGCAAAGGCTGTCAGTGTTCGGACAAGATTAATTGATGAATGGATTGACATTCTAAAAGATGAAAAAAAAGAACTTAGAATGGACTTTAACTATATTTATGGAAATGAATCACAGGGAAATTTTTATCCGGTAGATGGGCAGCAGCGATTGACTTCCTTGTACTTATTGTATTGGTATCTTGCATATGCCACAGGCAATCAGGAAGATATAAAAAATTGGAAGTTTGATTATAAGACCAGAAATTCAGCATCCGAGTTTTTTCTTTTTCTAAGAGATGTAGAAAAATCAGAAAGAATATTTCAGATTTTATTTTCTGATAGTACATGTAATATAGAAAATATCAAAAATGAAAAGTGGTTTAAGTCAAAGTGGGAAAATGACCCAACTATTATGTCTGCTGTCACTTTTTTGTGTCTGTTATCAAAAAAAATAACACCATATAAAGAACAGTTTCAAGAATTTTGGACTAGATTAAATGATGAAAACAAACCAGCAGTTTATTTTACTTGTTTAAGTGAGTGTGACGATGAATATGGTGAAATTGACGCTGCTAAAAAATATACTCGAATGAATGCAAGAGGAAAAAAGCTGACTGATTTTGAGAATTTAAAGGCAATGATTGACCAGATTGAAATGAAATATATCGGACAGTTAGCGTATTGTGGTGCAGACGATATAGAGAATACGGTATCTTGGTCGTATGATAGAATTTATATCAATCAGTTTTATAAAAATGCAAAAGCAGCTTCTTTGGATAAAAAAACAGAAATAATAAATGAAATGAGCCATAAATGGTATCGCTTCATTTATTATGTATATTGTTTGAAATATGGAAAGTCAATTCCAACAGATGTTCTAAAAAAAGACGAAAATGGAAATGAGTCTTATGAAGATACAATGTATAAATTAAGCCAGAACCGTATTGCAGACGATACAATAACGGAGTATTTATGGATATTAAAGGCGGTACAGGAAGTATTATGTAATAATGAAACAGGATTATCGTATCATATTTCTTCGATAGATTTTAATAGAGATTTTGATAGAAAAGATGTGCTTAATTTTGTTCTTTTTGTTTCAAATATGTGGAACAGCAAAAATCAAAAACAAGAAAATGAAGATATATTGCGGGAATGGAAGGAATTTAAAACGGCATTAAAAGAATTGAATTTCGGAAGTTGGAATCTATCAGATACTTTACAAGTAAAAATAATTGATAATTTTACGAAAGGAATTTCTGAGTCACCAGAAAGAACTGTAAAAGATTATTTTATTAGAAATGATTTTGAACAAAAGAATCCATTTGGAACTATTTGCGTTTTAAACGATATAAACTGCAGACTTTTGGAACAAAAAATAAAATATAAATTGATAAATGATGAAATTCTTCAAGCGAAGGATTTGGAAAACGTATATATCAAAACATATAGAGTGGGTTATTTATATTATTTATGCGGATATTTACAGGAGTGGAATCTGGGTGACTGGAGTACGAAAGAGAAGTGGAGTAATACTTTCATAAAAGAATTTATACAAATCTTGACGGTTAAGGGTTCTATACATAGTTTTTTTACAACAATGGAAGCTAGATTGGTATATGCTTATGCATCGTGTTACGATAGGGAGAAAGACTGTCTTTTAGAGGAAGCAGAGATAAATAATTGCAATAATGAACATATTTGGAATAATCAATATTTGGAATGGGAAGATGGGGAATATGGAAAATTAGAAGAAAGTCGAAAAAAACAGTTAAATCATCTGAAAACAATGTTAGAATTATTACTTGTTTATAAAAAGCAGAGCAATATTACAGATGAAACATTAATAAAGAATTATATTGAAGTGATAAATACTTTCTTTGATAATCAAAAAGGCTATGAAAAATGCTGGCTTAGAATTATTAGTAAATTTTCAAAAGAAAATCATTATTTTTTAATGAATAAATTTGAATTGATAGAAGGGGTTGTTTGTTGTGATAAAATACCGGTTATTTTAAGAGCATATTTAAAAGAATTGAATTATAATGCGAATTATAAATTCCAAATTGGTGAATTGAGAAAATTTGATAAAAAATATACATATTTTACTGAGAATGAAATGAGAGTTCCATATACAAGAAGAAATGCAATATGTACATTTCTACCAGACCCGAATTATAATGCGAATTATAGACATACGAAGAATGTTTATTGGAATTTAGGTGGGAATTATAATGCTAGAAATATGGATTTGATTTATAGCGTGTTTTTAGATTTGTCTCAAATTGGATATTGTTTAAAAAATCAATTTCTATCATTGGATATCCTTCAAAATCAATTTTGTATTACAATTTATAGTCTTGGAGATAGGAAAAATGGGAAAATAATAGTAGAACAGAAGAAAGCAGTGATAGATTTCAGTTGTATACAGCAGGCAGAAACAACTGTGAAGGAATGGGAACAATTATTTCGAGATATTCTGGAGTCTCCTTCTAAAAGTGGGAATTATGATAAGTGGATTGAATTATGGTACAATGAATATGAGAGCGCTTTTGAGAAAAAAATTGATGAAACACAGTTAGAATATGAAAATAAAGGTGGACAAAGACCAAAGAAAAAATGGAATTATACAATTCATGTACCAAAGCTTTCTTGGAATTCTATAATAAAAGAAATATAGTATCCTATTTTAGTTGATTTAAAAGAAAAGATATAGGTATCGAAGCTATTTACTTTCAAAATTATTTGGAAGTAAGTAGCTTTGAAATGAAAAAATGGTCATTAAAAAGTTTTTTAAAAAAAGTTTAAAAACCTGTTGACAATTTCTTTTTTATCTGTTATTATAAACGAGTCGTCACGAACAAGTGCAAATGCGGAAGTGCTGGAATTGGCAGACAGGCAAGACTAAGGATCTTGTGGCTGCAAGGTCGTGTGGGTTCAAGTCCCATCTTCCGCATTAGAGAGGCTGGAGAACGTTGAAACAACGTCCTCTGGTTTTTTTTTGCCTAATCGGAAAAGGTGAATAAAATTGAATTTTTATATGTTCAAAATAACTTGGATGTTAATTTTAAAGTTAAATTGACGAATAAAAAAGGAAATTTGAATGTTTTACAGAATATTAATTATGTAGGCTATTCATAAACACATATTTCTGCCGAAGCAGTATAAAGTTTGGTTGTTGCAGTGTAAAATTAGATATTTTAGCTGTATTTTGTCTGTGTTTTTCAGTGAAAATGCTTTGGAATGAGCGAAAATTAAGAATTTGTAACGCTTCGGAATAAGAGGTAAAGATGAAATATGACGATTAGAGAAGAATTAGAACGGATGGAGCAGGAGACGCTAAGTCCTTATGCCACACTAAGTATCAATACACTGGTGCATAGTTTAATTATCAATAGTCGTGATAAGGATGATATTTTAATGTCACCGGAGGTATATGAAGCAATGTTAGAGCTTCGGGCATTTATGTATGACCATGTCTATAAAAATCCTGTGGCAAAATGTGAAGAAGAAAAGGCGAAGGCAATGTTGGAACGGTTATTTTATTATTACAATGACCACGAAGAACTTTTGCCTGATAAATATA
>CAYMHX010000080.1:0-9778 GCA_964390325.1 uncultured Roseburia sp.
AACTATATGTTGTATGTCATTTTTATTTCTCGACAACCTTTTTATGTGTTATAATAGTTTGGTTATAGAGAATATAAAACGTAACCTTGCAAATGGCAAGGTATGAACTGTTAGAAGGTTTTTAGAATGGAGTAGATTTTATGGATACAATGATAAAAAAATTACCTGCAATAGCATTACGAGGAATGGTAATTCTGCCCGGGACAATTACCCATTTTGATATCAGCCGTCCAAAATCCATTCGTGCTGTAGAAGAAAGTATGATGGATGAACAACATATTTTTTTAGTAGCACAGAAAGTAATTGAGCAGGAAAATCCTGAATTTGAGGATATGTATAAAATCGGCACAATTGCAGAGGTGAAGCAGGTTATTAAATTACAGAATAATATTGTGCGTATTTTGGCAGAAGGCAAAGAAAGAGCAGAGTTAACAGGATTTTTGGATAATGAAGATTATTTGCATGCAGAGGTCATTTGTTTTGATGAAATAGAGGAAGAACTGCCGAAAGAAGTAAAAAAGGCAATGATAAGAAGTTTACAGGAAACATTTGCCAAGTATTTGCTTGTAAATCCAAAGATGGGAAAAGATTTACAGAAGCATCTGAACGAAATGACGGATTTGCAGAAACTTATGGATATAATGGCGAATAATCTGCCGCTTCGTTATGAAGAAAAACAAAAAATTTTAGAAGCTGTGAATTTAACAGAACGGTATGAGGTATTGTTGTCTCAGCTTTTTGTAGAAATAGAAATTACAGCAATTAAAAATGATTTTCAAAAAAAGGTAAAAGAACGGGTAGATAAGAATCAAAAAGAATATCTGCTTCGGGAACAGATGAAGGTTATTCGGGAAGAATTGGGAGAGGATAATACAGAGTCTGATGCACAAGGGTATTTGGATGCATTGCAGAAGTTAAAGGCAGAGAAAGAGGTAAAGGATAAAATTCGGAAAGAAATTGAACGTTTTAAAACGATTTCATCCAATTCTTCGGAAAGTGCGGTTGTTAGAGCTTATATTGAAACGATGTTAGAGCTTCCTTGGAATAAAACCTCAAAAGATAATCGAGATTTGAAAAATGCAGAGCGTATTTTAGAAGAAGACCACTATGGTTTGGAAAAGGTAAAAGAGCGTATGTTGGAATTTCTGGCTGTTAGAAATTTAACAAGCAAAGGAGAAAGTCCGATTATCTGCTTAGTAGGACCTCCGGGAACGGGGAAAACCAGTATTGCACGTTCCGTAGCCAAAGCATTGAATAAAAAATATGTCCGTATTTGCTTGGGCGGTGTCAGAGATGAAGCAGAAATCCGTGGACATAGAAAGACTTATGTAGGAGCAATGCCGGGTCGTATTGCAAATGGGTTAAAGAGTGCAGGAGTGAAAAATCCATTAATGCTTTTGGATGAAATTGATAAAATGAGCAATGACTATAAGGGAGACCCTTCTTCTGCGATGCTTGAGGTATTGGATTCGGAGCAGAATAATAAGTTTCGTGACCATTATGTAGAAGTACCGATGGATTTATCAGAAGTCTTTTTTATTGCGACAGCAAATTCGCTGCAGAATATACCAAAGCCATTATTAGACCGTATGGAAATCATTGAAGTGAGCAGTTATACGGAAAATGAAAAACAGCATATTGCAAAACGTCATTTGCTTGGAAAACAGTTAGAACGGAATGGATTAAAGGAAGGTCAGCTTACGATTAGTGAAAAAGCAATGTCTGCAATTATCAGAGGCTATACAAGAGAAGCAGGCGTGCGTAATTTAGAGCGTAAAATAGGTGAAATCTGCCGTAAGAGTGCGAAAGAGATTTATGAAGGCGAGAAAAAATCCGTTAAGATAACGGAGCAAAATCTTACGAAGTATTTAGGCAGAAAAAAATATGATTTTGATAAACGAAATGAACAGGATGAAATTGGAATTGTGCGAGGTCTTGCTTGGACAAGTGTCGGTGGTGATACTTTGGAAATTGAGGTAAATATTATGCCTGGTAAGGGCGAATTTAAGCTGACAGGACAGTTAGGTGATGTTATGAAGGAATCTGCACAGGCGGGAATTAGTTATATTCGTTCTGTCAGTGAAGAATATCAGATTCCAAAGAACTTCTTTCAAGAGCATGATATTCATATTCATATACCGGAAGGAGCTGTGCCAAAAGATGGACCATCTGCCGGTATTACGATGACAACGGCAATGCTTTCTGCGATTATTAAAAAACCAGTGCGTGCGGATGTGGCAATGACAGGCGAAATTACGCTGCGTGGCAGAGTTCTTGCCATTGGTGGTTTAAAAGAAAAAATTCTGGCAGCAAAAAATGCAGGAATAAAAACCATTTGTATTCCGAAAAAGAATGAAAAAGATGTAGATGAGATAGCAGCCGAGATAAAAAGAGGTTTAGAAATCATTTTTGTGGAACAGATTCACGAAGTTTTAGAGGTAGCACTTGTGAAATGAAGATAAATAGCGTATTATATAGATAATGGAGAAATTTTATGGTAATAAAAAATGTAAGTCTGGAAACGGTCTGTGGAATTACAAGTAAAATACCGGATAATGAATATAATGAGGTTGCATTTGCGGGAAAATCAAATGTAGGAAAATCTTCCTTGATTAATGCATTGATGAACCGAAAATCGCTGGCGAGAACATCTTCACAGCCGGGAAAAACACAGACGATTAACTTTTATAATATCAATGATGCCATGTATTTAGTAGACCTTCCGGGATACGGTTATGCGAAGGTATCGGAGAAGGAAAAAGAAAAATGGGGAAAGATGGTAGAACGCTATCTTCAAAATTCAAAGAAACTAAAAGCTGTATTTTTATTGATTGATATCCGCCATGACCCGTCTGCAAATGACAGACAGATGTATGAATGGATGGTATATCAAGGGTATGCACCGATTATTATTGCGACAAAATTGGATAAAATCAAACGCAGCCAGATACAAAAGAATGTAAAGGCAATCAGAGAAGGTTTGCAGGTACAAAAAGGTACAGTGATTATTCCATTTTCAGCGGAAACTAAGCAGGGGAGAGATGAGATTTGGGAGTTGATTGATTCCTTGGTTTTTCCGCAGGAGGAAACAGCAACTGTTGAAACAACGGCTGTTGGAATGGAAGAATAAAAAAGATATGAATTATTCAGTAAGTGAGCAGTTCTGAATGAAAGTAGTGAATATATAGAAAGAATAAATACCAAGAGAGAAAATTTACTGTTTTGTAATTATTCAAAGTAAGTAACTATTCAGAGCAGGTCAAAACACTTGCTGTTTTGACCAAAAGAAAGTGATTCAAGCGTGCAAAAATTCCATTGCGAAGCAATTTTTATGAATTTTTGCATCGTAACTATGAGGGGACTGAATAGTTACCAAAGTAATAAAATGTGCTTCGGATGTAATGGGTTAGCCGAGAAGTACGGAATAGTTACACTGTTAAAAAAATAGAGGAAGACAGATTGGACAGTAATAAAAACACAGGAGGGGACACCTATGAAACAGTCAGAAAAAAGAAATCTAACCATGGTAATGGACTTGTATGAGCTGACCATGGCAAATGGCTACTTTAATTCTGGGGACAAAGAGAAGAAAGTAGCATTTGATGTATTTTATCGTAAAAATCCGGATAAAGGCGGATTTGCTATTTTTGCCGGATTGGAGCAGATTATTGAATACATCGAGAGTTTGCATTTTACAGAAGAAGATATTGCATATTTACATTCGTTAAATATTTTTACACAGGAATTTTTAGATTATTTGACTGACTTTACATTCAGGGGTGATATTTATGCATTTCCGGAAGGTACGATTATGTATCCAAATGAGCCGATTATCACAATTGTGGCTCCGTTGATTGATGCTCAATTAGTGGAAACAGCGATTTTGGCATTGGTAAACCATCAGTCTTTGGTAGCGACCAAAACAAGAAGAATTGTAAGAGCAGCAGCAGGAAAAGCGGTATCTGATTTTGGTGCAAGAAGGGCTCACAATATGGACGCAGCAGTATACGGTGCCAGAGCAGCCTATATTGGCGGTGCAGTAGGAACGGCTACTGTTTTGGCAGGTCAGATGTTTGGCATTCCTGTAAGTGGTACAATGGCACATAGCTGGATAATGTATTATCAGGATGAATTTGAAGCATTCAAAACCTATGCTGAAAACTATCCTGACAGCACAACATTATTAGTAGATACTTATGATACTTTAAATTCGGGTATTCCAAATGCAATCCGTACCGCAAAAGAAGTATTAGAGCCAATGGGAAAACGGTTATTGGGTGTGCGTATTGACAGTGGTGACTTGGCTTATTTGTCGAATAAAGTTCGTGAAATGCTTGACGAAGCCGGATTAGAAGATTGTAAAATTATTGTTTCTAACAGTTTAGATGAGCATACCATTCGTTCTTTAAATAACCAAAAAGCAAAAATTGACAGTTATGGTGTAGGTGAGCGATTAATCACAGGTGCTTCCAGTGAATTTTCAGGGGATAAGATTTCACTTCTTGGTGCAGTTTATAAGATTGCAGCAGTAGAAGAAGACGGCCAATTTAAGCCTCGTATTAAGATTTCCGGAAATGTGGAAAAAATTACAAATCCCGGTTTGAAAAAAGTTTATCGTATCTATGATGAAACAGGAAAAGCAAGAGCAGATTTACTGGCAAAAGCAGAGGAAGAAATTGATTTAAGTAAGCCATTCCGTTTTGTAAATCCTGAAATGCCATGGAAGAATCAGTATTTTACAAATTGTACAGCCAAGAATTTACAGCAGAAGATTTTTGAAAATGGCAAATTAATATACAAACAGCCAACTATTCAAGAAATTAGAGACTATGTCCGCAGACAGTTAGAAGAAGAAATCTGGGAAGAAGAACAGCGTTTCCACAATCCACATAAGCATTTTATGGATATGACACCGGATTATTATGAAATGAAAATGAATCTTCTTTATAATTCCAGAAAAGAAGATGAATAATAAAAGTAACAAAGAAAACAAAGAATGGAGAACACAAAATGCCTAGAAAAACCAAAATTATTTGTACGCTTGGACCAGCAACAGACAAAGGGGATGTATTAAGACAGTTAATTACAGAAGGATTGAATGTAGCTCGATTCAATTTTTCACATGGCACTTATGAAGAACAGAAAGCTCGTTTAGACAAGCTTGTAGCAATTCGTGAAGAATTAAATCTTCCAGTTGCAGCATTGTTAGATACGAAGGGACCTGAAATTCGTCTGCGTGACTTTAAAGAAGGAAAGGTAGAATTAACAGCAGGTCAGACCTTCACACTTACCACAGAAGAAATCGAAGGTGATGCAAACCGTGTAGCAATTACTTACAAAGACCTTCCAAAAGATGTAAAGCCTGGTAATCGTATTTTGATTGATGATGGTTTGATTGGAATGGAAGTTATTTCGATTACTCCTGTAAAAGACAATGAAGGAGAAATGGATATTAACTGTCGTGTATTAAATGGTGGTTTTGTTTCTAATAAAAAAGGTGTAAACGTTCCAAATGTAGAACTTAGCATGCCTTATATCAGCGAAAAAGACTATAACGATATCGTATTTGGTATTGAAAATGATTATGACTATATTGCAGCATCCTTTGTTCGTACCGCAGATGACGTACTTGCAATCCGTGAAATCTTAAAAGAAAAAGGCGGAGAAGACATTAAGATTATTTCTAAGATTGAAAATATGCAGGGTGTACAAAATATTGATGACATTATTCGTGTTTCTGATGGGGTTATGGTTGCTCGTGGTGACATGGGTGTAGAAATTCCGTTAGAAGATGTTCCTGTTATGCAGAAAATGATTATTAAAAAATGTTATGAATCTGGAAAGACGGTTGTAACTGCGACTCAAATGTTGGATTCTATGATGAAAAATCCAAGACCTACCAGAGCAGAATCAACAGACGTTGCGAATGCGATTTATGACGGCACAAGTGCAATTATGCTTTCCGGTGAAACGGCTGCCGGTGCATATCCTGTAGAAGCATTAAAGACAATGGTTCGTATTGCAACAAGAACAGAGCAGGATATTAATTACTGGTATCGTTTCCATGCAAGAGGTTCTGCAGTAAATCCTGATATTACAAGTGCGATTTCTCATGCAACTTGTACGATGTCAGAAGACTTAAATGCGGCAGCAATTATTACAGTAACAAAATCAGGACGTACTGCTCGTATGATTGCAAAATATCGTCCGGAAACACAGATTGTATGTGGTTGTTTGACACAGAAGGTATACCGTCAGATGGGCTTGACATGGGGTGTTCGTCCATTATTATTAGAACAAAAGAATACAGCAGAAGGTTTATTCGATTATGCAGTAGATGAAACAGTAAAAGCGGGCTTTATTTCAAAAGGAGATATTACTATTATTACAGCAGGTGTACCTCTTGGCGTTTCCGGTACAACAAACTTAATCAAAGTACAGGTAGCAGGCCGCATTTTATTAAAAGGAAAAGGCGTAAATAATAAAAAGGTATCAGCAAGTTTATGCGTATGCCATAATACGGAAGATTTACAGAACTTCAAAGCTGGTGATATCATTGTAGCAAAAGATACCACAAATGAAATGATGGACCAGATTAAACAGGCATCAGGTTTGATAGTAGAAGCAGATAGTATGAATTGTCATGCGGCAATTGCTGGATTGAGTTTGGATATTCCAGTATTGATTGGTGCAGAACAGGCACTTGGAGTATTAAAATCCAGTGCATATGTAGAATTAGATGCAGAGAATGGGGTAGTATCTGCAAACTAAATAGTGGTAACTATTCAGAACCAAGCTCGAAAATTCTTCGAATTTCCTCGCTGTGGCTTCTCGCCAAAGAAATTTTCAAAAAAGCATTCGTTTCAGCAAGCTGAACGCCTGCTTTTTATGAAAATTGCCTTGGCTCTGAATAGTTACAAATTTTTATTGCATTAATCTTTTCGTGTGGTATACTAAATTATAGGATAAAAATGTTCAGAGAAACTATGTAGGAAGCTGCTTAATGTTTATGAAATTTTCATATTTGCATTTTTTAATAACATTATAAAAAAATTTAATATGGAAGTTTTGTAAGAAAAAAATATCGGAATATTCAGTAAATGGGTATTCTAATAAAAAGGAGTGACTATATAGAAATCGAAAAGAAATAGGAGATGGTAATATGACAGAAGGCGGTTTACTGATGTTCTTAACTTGTATCGTATTATTATGTATTGTTGTGGTTGTAGCTGCAGTGGTATCTTCTGTGGCAGGTGTAGCAGCAGCGATTGAAGATGATGAGACAGTAACAGCAGAACAATAAGAAGTAAAAATTGAATAAGGTGACACAAAAAATGTCGAGAAATAGATATTTCTATTTCTCGACATTTTTTTGTTAAAATTATAACAATTTGGAACTTTAGTTGGAAATAAAAAAAGAATAACTCTTGCTTGTTAAGGCTTTTTCCTTCAAGTAAGAGTTATTCTTAGATTTGCTCGTTTATAGTTTATAAATTATTTCGCTTCAATTTTATTTAATTCTGCATTTAATTCCAAAAGCTGTTCTTTGGTCATTTCCATATGCATCATACCGCCGATGAGACCAATAATTCTCATTACAGTCATATTGTTCATCATATTCAGCATATTTTCCTGCATTGGCATTCCGCCCATGAATGGAGCGATTAAAAGACCTGTCTTTTTGGCACCAACAGAGTCAATTAATGTTTTTAAGCGAGAATTTAATGAGCAATAACCATCGATTTCTGTAATATCCCACCAGTTAAGAACGGCACCTTTTTCTACTAAGCGGTAAGCTGGATTTGGTTCGTCTACTTTACGGATAACGCTTTCGTCCTTGCAATCGCCTGCAACAGCAACTAACTTTGTTTCACCTTTGTTTGGTACTTCAAAGTGGAAGAAGTGGTCTTCTGCTGCAAGTTTGCCAAGGCTTTCACCATTTGCAAAAAGTTCTACTTCCGGAAGGTTAGAATAAACAGTTACTTTTGTAACATCTTCTACACGGTCTACATAGCGTTTTCCAGCGAGATGTACGAATGGGTCATCGGTAAGCCATGCTTTATAAGCATAGAAAGAATCTTTTTTGTATTTACGGTCAAAAGTTACAAGACCTTTGTGGTTCTGTCCGTTTTCGCCGCCTTCGTTACGAGCATCTGCACCAAAGTCAAACATATTCCAAACGTGGGTAGCCCATAAATATTTACGAGGGAATAACTGTTTGATTAATTCTTCGTGGTAGTATGCCTGATATTCTTCAGTATAGTCGCCTGCACCTGGAGTAGAAGTATGCCAGTTCAATGCTTCACAGCCGTATTCGGATACACCGCAGCAGATGTCAGGGTGTTTTTCATGGAAGGTATCAAACCATGGACCATAATCTTTTACATCACCGCCGTACCATCCAAAGTAATGGTTGTAGCTGATGGTATCAGGAATTAAGGTATATGGATGGTCTGGTGAACAGGTAGATACACAAGCCATAGTTGTCAAACGTGTTTCATCCATTTCATGTACTAATGCGTGTAATACGCGATGGTTGTCCTGAATATCTTCATCGTCAGGTGTACCTACAACAGCATTAATTTCATTAGAAAGTCCCCAAACTACGATAGATGGATGGTTGTAGTTCTGGATAATTAATTCTTTCATCTGATTAATGGTGTTTTCACGGCCATTTCTTAAATGAGAGGTGATGTATGGGATTTCAGCCCAGATAACCATACCGTATTCATCACATAAATCATAGAAATACTGGTCGTGCTGATAATGAGCAAGACGGATGGTGTTTGCACCAACTTCAGCGATTAAATCCATATCTTCTTTGTGCATTTCAGGTGTTAAAGCATTACCATAGCCCCAACGGTCCTGATGACGGGAAACACCGCGAAGTGGATATTCTTCTCCATTTAAGATAAATCCACGATTTGGGTCGATTTCAAAGCTGCGGCATCCAAATCTGGTTGTTACACAGTCGATTACATTACCGTCTTCGATTAATTCTGCAACTGCTGTATATAAATATGGGTCTTTACGTCCATTCCAACGATGTACATTTCTGATATCCTGTTCTAAGTCAATTAAAGCAACATTTTCAGGTAAACCTTTGGCATCGTTTGCTTTTTCTGATTTACTGGTTTCTGCTACGACATTTCCTTCTGCATCTTTTAAGATGAAATGTACAGACTGGTTTTCTTTTTTATTTGCTACATAAGCCTGTAAACGAACGATAGCATCTGAATCCTGAACTCTAGGTGTTACTTTAAGTCCCGGACATCCATAATATTCTAAATCAAAATGACTGTTATTTACAGCGATTAAATTTACGTTTCTGTAAAGTCCGCCGTAGAAAGTAAAGTCAGCATTCTGTGGATAAACGTGGTCATTTGGAGCGTTGTCAACTTCTACTACAAGAAGGTTCTGTGCATCAAGAACGTCTGTTACATCTACTCTCCATGTAGAATAGCCGCCGTCATGGCTTGCCATTTTCTTACCGTTCCAGTAAACGGAAGCAGAAGAATTTGCACCATTGATTTCTAAGTAGTAGCGTTCTGCTTCAGGAAGGTCGATTTTGTCGATGTTTTTTGCGTAGTATGCAGTACCGCGGTAAAGGTCATTGTTACCGTCCTGACCGTCAATGTCATTCCATGTGTGTGGAAGATTTACCCAACACCATCTTTCAGGCATAGTTTCAGGAATTGCATCTACATGCTTTGCGAATGCCCATTTGGTGTTCAAGTTAATAATTTGTCGCATAAAAAATACCCCTTTCATTATATAT
>CAYMHX010000081.1:0-9770 GCA_964390325.1 uncultured Roseburia sp.
AATGCACAGCCCTACTGAATAGTTACAGTTATTCTATATTTCCTTTTCCAACAACATATAATACTGTCCCAGCTGTTCCTTCGTCAGCATTTTCCCGTTCTTTTCATATTCATTGCGCACTCCTGCAATCAAATGCCTCATAGAAACACCTTGCTCCTCTGCTGCCGCTAGAAAAGCTGCATGAAGTGCCACATTTTTTATATTACTTCCCGATAATTCAAAAGAAGAAGCCAAAAATTCATAATCCAATTCTTCCTCCATGAACACTTCGCTTGGAAATACCTGTTTCCATATCGCAAGACGATGTTCTGCACCCGGAAACGGAAAATCAATGACAAATTTCATACGGCGTTTAAATGCTTCGTCAAAGTTCTGTAAAAAATTCGTTGCCAATATGGTAATCCCGTCATATTCTTCCATTTTCTGTAACAAAAATGCTGCTTCCATATTACTATATTTATCATTTGAATCCCGCACTTCTGTACGTTTGGAAAAAAGCACATCTGCCTCATCAAAAAATAAAATGACCTGACTTTTTTTTGCCTGTTCAAAGATTTCTTCTAAGTTTTTTTCTGTTTCTCCAATGTATTTACTTACTACGGCCGGAAGCTCTACCCGGTATAAATCCAAACAAAGTTCTCCTGCCATTACCTGTGCTGCCATTGTTTTTCCTGTCCCCGGAGGTCCTGCAAATACGACAGAAATCCCTCTGCCATAGGCAATTTTTTTCTCAAATCCCCATGTTTCATAGACTTGTTTTCTATTTGCAGCCTGATAACAGGCATCTCGCAGTTTCTGTTTTTGATAAGGTGGTAATATTAGTTCTTCCCATGTATAACAGGCACGGATTTTCGCTGCCTTTTTTCCCATGCTGTCTCGAAGCAGATGATAACAGCCTCTTTGTAAATCCATACGCTCTATCTTAGTCCGCCCCTCTTTCCATGCATAATGAAATGCCTGTTCTACGGCATCTTTTATCTGCTGCGGTGTAAAAAGAAATTTGTTTGCCCACTCTTTTGCCTCTAAATTTTCGCAGCCTGATTGTATAAAATAGTTCTCCCAAAGCTGACAGCTTTCCATAAAGTCCGGCATGGGAAGCTCTAATTCCAAATAAGAAACGGATTTTAAATAGTCCCCTGTCTGCAGCGGTTCTTCCCCTGTAGTAAAAAACACCCCCGCCTCGTTACAAATCCATTGAAACCATTTTTTTCTATGTAAGGCTTCCGTAAACCAATTTATCGGTAAATCTTGAATGAGTAAAAACGCACCATATATTCTGCATTCACGCAGAGCTGCCCAAAGAAGCCTTTGATTTTCTTCCAATAGGATTTCTTTGTCTAATATCAAAAGAGACCTCTCCTGCTTCTTACAGAACTCTAAGATACAGCTTTTTCTGCCTATTCCCTGATTTCCATACAAATGAAAATAGACCGGTTGATGATGGTTCACTTCTTTATAAAATCGTTCCATCAAATATACCGGTCCCTTTTCTGAAAAAGGCTCCTTTTCTTCTATCGGGTCAATACGCTCCCATAAAAATGTATAGGGAGCATATCCATCTATATTTCCCTGCAAAAATACCAAAATACGTTCATCTAAAACCAAACGACGTTCGTTTTGTTCCTCTTTCCAAAGTAAAAAATATTGCATCAAACAGCTTTCCGGAAGAAAATACTGCCTTAATTTTGCTAATTCTCCAAATCCTTCAGCCAGCTCCTTTATTGTTTTGCCAGCTCTTGCTTCTTTCAGTTCTGCCTCCCACAAAACAGCAACACAATGTTTTTCAAAGCTATCCAACTGAAATACTTGGCATAAATAAAGAAGAGGTTCGAATTTCTGACTCGTCAATTATGTTTTCCTCCCTCCCATGTTTTCCCAAATAGTAACCGTTCAGCCCACGCCATTCGCAAAGGCGACTATGTCGCTTTCCCGTTGCTTCGCAACTAACTTTGCTCATAAAATGGCGTTCCACTCATAGACAATACCATAGTCTCACTCATGCAAGCCTGATTCGCCTATGGTATTGTCTATGGCTGAACTGTTACCGTAAATATTGATAATTTCCCTGCTAAGCTCTAGTCCTAATTCCTCTTTAAATACTTGTTTTGCAGATTCATAAATTTTTTTCATCTGAGTTCGTTCATTTAACATTCCATAAACACGCAAAAGACCTGCTATGGCTTCTTCTGAATAACGGTCTGCTTCCATATACGCCCGCCATAATAAAGCTGCTGTTTCAAAATCGTTCCGTTTTTCACAGTCTAATGCCAGTATACGGCAAACTTTTCCATAGGTACGTTCAAAATAAGCCCTTCTTGCTGCGCACCAAGAACCATCTATTTCCTCTAAATAAATTCCCCAAAAATGCAGCAGTTCTTCTTTCTCTGCCCAAAGTTCCTCTACTTTTCCCTTCTCTGCCAAATCACAAAAATGTTTTACTTTTTCAAGGTCAGTTTCAATTAATGACATATCTAAAGAATACTGTCTGTTTCGATATTGTATTAATTCTTCTAATCCTTTACAGTCACTTAATTCTTTACGAATACTATAAATCATATTATGCAGCATAGCTACTGCATTATTTGGTACATTTTCTTCCCAAAGCTGTTGTAAAAGAACTCTCCTTTCTACAGGTTTTCCTTCTAAGTTTACCAAATAAGCAAATAATTCCTTTGCCTTTCTAGTTCTCCACGAAATTTCTTTTCCTTTGCTCACAATATTTACTTGGAATTTTCCAAAACAAGAGATACGGATTGGTTTCTGTAATTTTTTATTTTCTTTCTCCCATTCTTCTTTCCAAATTTTTTCCAGAAATATTTTTTCCTTTTCAGGCAATGGTGGTAATTCTTTCTTTTTTTGAACCAAATAATAGCATGCCTTTCTCACTAATACTTCTTTATCCTGTTCTTTTTGCATAAATCCTTCATATAAGGCTAAAAATATACCATATTTAGAATCCATCTTGTATGCTGTGTTTAAATTCTTACGTGTTTCTTCTATCTCTCCATTCCAATAAGCACAAACTGCTGCTACATACCAAACTTCCGGTGTCCATTCCTTTTGTATTTTCTTTAAATGATGAAGATAGGTTTCTACCAGCTTACGTTTTCCTTCTTGAAACATAGAAAGTCCTTGCTTTTCCACCACAATAAGCAAAAGCTCTGGTTTGTCTGCTTCCAATGCATACTTCGCTGCAATCTGCATTTCTTGATGCTTCATATAATAAAGAGCCAATTTTTCACTAACTTCCCTTCGTATCCGTTCTCCCGCCCGTTCATTCAAAAAACTACGAAAAATAGAATGATAACGATAACTCCCCTTTTTTTCACCAATATGTAAAATAAACATGTTTTCCTGTAATAAATACTTTAAAATTCCCTCTGCATTTGTAATACCGCAGATTTCGTTACATATATGTGGAGAAAGTTCCATTGCAAACGATGTTTTAAGCAAAAAATCCTGAATTTCATAAGGAAGTCCTTTAAAAAGCTCATATGTGATATAATTGTGCACTAACGATTCCTGACTAATATGTTCCCATTTTATTTTCTGTTTTTGATTTTCTTTTTGATGTAAATAAAGAGCCGAAAACATTACACCTGCCGGCCATCCTTCCATATTTTCCCAAACTACTTGTGTATAATTATCGGCTTCTTCTTTTGACAAGATACGCTCTAACATATCATAAGCTTCTTCTTTCTTAAAACTTAATCTATGAAAATCAATCATTTTTCCCTGTCCACGCATCATATATTTCATTAAAAAATCAGGAACTGCACTTTTGGTTGCCACTAAAAATTGAACTTGTTCATTTGTATCATTTAATAAAGATTCCATAATTCGAAAAATTTCAGGATTCTCTAATACCTGAAAATCATCTAATACTATGTATAATTTCTGCTCTGGTATTCCACTGATATATTCTGTCAGCTCAATAACTAACTCCCTGATTATCTGTAATACCGATATTTCTTCTGTTCCTAAATACCGTTCTATGTGAAATACAAAATCTCCTAAAGCATTTTTTATTGACTGTACAAAATACTGAATAAATATAGAAACTTCATTATCTAAAGAATCTAAATGATACCATGCACAGAAATTCTTACTGCTTTTGATATATTGTGACATCAAAACAGTCTTTCCATAACCTATTGTAGCGTGTAAAACTAAAATTTTCTCTTTTGACTCAGCCAGTTCATTTAATAATAGTTCACGTTTCAAAAAATCTTTTTGGACATTCGGTATTTGAATTTTCGCCTCTAATAATTTCTGTCTATTCTTTTGCATTTTTTTGCAATCCTCTTATTATTTCATTGTACTCTATTATGCTTACCTTTACTGACTTCATCACAATTATAATATTTTATATCATTTTTTATCGTCTTGGTTTCATATATGGGTATCTTTTCGTAACTTTTTTATTACTGTTCACTCAGCAGCTAATCACTTGCTGATTTGCTGCGTAAGAAAGTGATTCAGGTGTGAATACTGTCCGATGGACAGCTTAGACTCTTTTTGCGTAGCAAAACTTTAAATGAGTCTGCGAATCGTTACTGTTCACGAGGTACAAGTGAACAGTAACACTTTTTTCTAACATATTAGCACCGCCTTTATTTCATGTCAAATATCTTCCTCACGACTTCAACTGATAATTCACCAAATCTGCCGGACACTCTTTTGCTACTCTTGCTGCATTATCATAATTTCTGATTCTCCGCACCTGAAGACTTGTGTAATCTGCTATCATATCCTCCGGAAGTCCTGCATTTTTCATATCTACAATACATCTGCTGCGAATGTCTTTTATCGTATAACGATGTTCTAAAGCGGCCTTTTTTACAAACCGTTCTACGGCACTATCAATATTTCGTCTTGTAATCGGTTTACCATGTTTATTATAAAACAAATACTTCTCCGGTGAAAGAAAGATTACTTTTTCCAAATATGCCTCCATCAATTTACTGACATCTGCCGGAAGCATACGCACATCTGCTGTGGCATATTCGTTTTTTCTTGGAAATGTTACATAAACTCTTCCATCTAAAATTTGTATCATTTTTTCTTTTAAACTAATAATATCGGATAAGGTAAATGCACATCTTCCCGCTAGTGCTAATATCAAATACATCATTTCATCGGACTTCGCTACGGACATAATTTTGTCCAAATCCGACATCGAAATAATCTGTGTCACAGCCACATCATCACTGGTTGGTATTTTTTTCACTTGTGAAAAAAGATTTGTATAACCTTTGCAAAGATTTTCTTCACAAATAAAGCTTGCAAGACGTTTGAAAGCTGCAAAACGAACATTTATTGTTTTTCTCGAAAGTTCTTTCTTGTAATAGCGTGAAAGCAAGTATTCGTAATACTTTTGCACGTCTAATTCTGTTATTTCTAAAAAATCCTTTTCCAAATAGTCGCATAATTGACAGACATAAGAATAATATTCATTGGCTGTGGCGATATTCTTCATAGAATCCATAAATAAGGGTACGATATGTTCTAAAAATTCTTCTTTAAAAAAAGGGCTTGGTTTTCTCACAATTTCCTCCTTTAAAAACATTAAAAATCAAATATCTCATTTTACCATTCTTTTAGTTAAGCATCACCATTTCCAGATTAGTTTTAAAATAAATTGCTTTTGTTACTTGATTCTTAATTTACTTCAAGATAAACTTCAAAGTCACTTCAAATAAATTTCAAATTACTTTGAAGTAATCCAATGATTTAAGAATAATTTTTTAATAATAAATCTAAATCCATATCCGTTTCATTTAAGTAATGCTTATACATTTTTTCTGCTGAAACGCTTCTTACTTCTATTCTTTCCAATCCAAAGGTCTCCATCATTTCCAATCTTACTTCCATATACCGTCCTTCTTTTTCTGCTGGCATTAAAAAATAATTTTTTATTCGATGGATATGATGTGCTTTTAAAAATTTTTGATAAGCAAGCTGATATAAATACTGTTTCGTAACAGCTTCTATTCCCGGTTGTCCCACTATCTGATTTGGCTGTATCTTAGTCACATAGTATTTTGCATCAAAAATAAAAAATTCTATTTCTTCACCAATTCGTCTTAATGTCACTATATCAGGAAGAAACGTATCTTTTGCTTCAACGGATATCATTTCTATTTTGCCATAATATTCTGTCCACTTTGGCTTCTCTATGATACTTTTCAACGTTTCATTCTTTTTCGCTTCATATTCTTTTGCTAATACAAACCCGTATTCCTTCTGCAATCTGTCTAAACTATAATGAAGTCTATTACGAAATACCTTCGCACATACATTTTCCCATACAAGTTGAAAATGGTTTGTTCCATAAATACTAAAATTAAAACTATCTTTTAATGAAATATGATAGAAAAGCAGAGATTCCATTATGGCTAATACCTTCTGTTTTCTAGTCTGAAACTGCACCGCTTTCTCACACTCCACGCGATATAATAAATAATCCACATCACCCAAATCTTCCAAATTATTTTCTGCAAGTTCTACCTCTGTCAAGTCAAATATCTCAAGCAAACCTAATTCTTTCAACTCTCTACTGCATACAGTAAGCATGGTTTCATACAATCGCTTCAAAAACTCTTTCTCATTGACCATTCTTTTTCTTGTTTTTAACTCTATATAAATTGGTCTGTTTTGCTGTAGCATTGGATAGCTGTTATTTATTGTTCTATCCCAAAATATCTCTCCACTTCCATTCGTTTCTATGATTTGTTCCTCATTTTCATAACTTCCATTTTCATAATAATCCATTAAAAGTGATATCATTGCTGATAACCTATAAAAAGAAGAACTTATTTCTCCATTATCATACATAGGAAGTTTTTGCTCTTTTGCGTGATATTTTTGTAAGACCTTTAAAATCTGCTTTAATTCTTTTATCGGCTTATCTGTCTTCTCTATATATTTCGGATAACATTTTAATAATCTGCCTTCTATGATAATAATACCCACAAACGGAAATATATACCAATCGTTTTCCTCTCTATCTTCTTCCAATGATATACGATTACCTTCTATCAAATCCGACATTTCAAGCTGTTCCTTACCTGTACGCACCATTTTTAAAACGCCATAGTTTTTTAGTCTTTTTATTATCTTAGATAATTCATCATCTTCAGCTTCCAAAATACATTTTAAATCTTCCAGTCTATACTTTCTCTGCTCTTTGATAAACTTTGCTATCATTTGTTGTTTTCCTTGCTTTGCATTAAAATCCTATTTTTTCTTGATTATAAAAATTTCACAACTTCATCACAGAATATCTCCACTCCATATTTGTCAAAATTTTCACATAGTACGGAATAAAGTATTACATTTTCTTCTGTATCTTGGTAATTCCGAAATATATCGTATCTTCTATGTCTTCCTGCATCTTCAAACAAATACATCAATACTTTATTTTTAAATGCTTTTATAAATACTTCATCGCCACCTTCTAAAACTTTTTTGGAAAGAAAAAAGGTTCCCATGAACTTATCTTCATTTATCCTAAGCGAAGCTAACCTGTGATTAATTGCCTTTCTCAAAACATTCCAACAAACGATTGTTCCATTTTTTAATTGAAAATGATAATGTTCTATTTCTGATTCATTATGATTGATACTTAAATACGTAAAATCCCATCTGCGTTTAAAAGCCGTATCCATAGGAAAAACGCCTTGGTCTGCACTATTCATTGTCGCCCATAAAAACATATTGTCAGGAAGACATATCGTTTCATAGTCACTTGAACTTCCCCCAAGCACTTCCGGTTTCGCAAGATAATTTTTTAAATCTTCACTTGCATAAATCGAATATTCACTCTTTTCTTCAAAATCACGGTCTAATAATTGAAACATATCTCCAAATACAGCAGAAACATTCGCACGATTGATTTCTTCTACAATAAGTACATAGGGCATTGGATTTAAGGTTCTGCTATTTTGCAATGCTTTCACATAAAGTCTGATAAATGGTCCGGGAATAAATTCATAACTAATCCCATCTTTTGTCGGAATCGGCTTATAAGTTCCAACAAAATTTGCATAGGAATAATCAAGATGAAATGTCACACGCTCATATTCGCCACCATTTTTTAATAAAGTATCTAATTCTTGTTTTAACCGATAACTTTTACCGGTTCCCGGAGCACCAAATAAAATCCGGTTTCTTGGAAATTCTGAGATAAATCCTGTATAATATCGAACTTCCGTTTTTTTATTTTCTTCCAATTCTATATTTAAATCTTTAGGAGATTCATAATTCACACTTAATTTTATTGTGATAATTCTTTTTATTTCATCTTTTTCAAAATCAATATCTGTTATTTCAGGCAAAATTAATTTGCGAAATAATTTTTGAAACATTCTTTCCTTCGCTGTTATATAATATCCATTTTCATCTATAATTTTAGATAACGAAATGCAGAACTCATCATCTTCCATTTCACTAACTTCCAAATATATTTCATTCCATTTTTCTAATCCTGCATTTTTATATTGATGAATCGTTTGATAGACACACTCTATTTTTATCTGCTGCAAATACTCTAATATATTAATCATATCAAAGGTATAAACAAATTCATGTTCAAATTCAAAAAACGAATCATATACTATTTCATTTTCTACAGAGCCGATAAACAACTCAGACTCTCGCATTTCTTTATCCGTTTTTAGTTTCATATCCTTACATACAAAACTTGATGCAATTCCCTTTATCTTTAAGTTGTTCATCTGTCAAACATCTCCTAAATATCTATATTTCTATCATTCAATACTTCATAATTACATTTCAAAAATCATTACTGATATTCAATCTATTTTTTACTTTTCCCAATATACTAATACACTCCGTATATCTCTCATAATTAATTCTTCAAATGATATTATCTTATTATCACACATTTTTATCAATCTTTCTGTATCTTTCAATGAAACTACGGATACCTTATCTGACATTTTTTCTAAATCTTCTTTATGTTTTTCAAACATATCTTTTATTGCCTTCTTTACCTCTTTAAAAACTACCAAAGTAACGTTATTATCCATAATAATTTCTTTTACTTTATCTATGGAAAAATCTTTTACATCTCTTTCTGTAATTAACCCACATCCAGTTGTTGTTGCTAAATATCTTTTTATATTAGACTTAGTAGATTTCCCTGTAGTTAATCGAAATCTATCTTTTAATGTTGTCT
Organism: uncultured Roseburia sp.; assembly: GCA_964390325.1. GTDB lineage: Bacteria > Bacillota > Clostridia > Lachnospirales > Lachnospiraceae > Roseburia. The sequence goes on from CAYMHX010000081.1 coordinate 9,203, forward strand.
GACATTCTATATTAATTACTTGGTCAGGTGCATTTTCTATTGCAGCTAAATTCGGAATAACAAAATCCATAACTGTACCACCTGTATCTTTACGTTTTTGAGTTTCATACGGAATCTCACATGCAATGAATCTCCAACCCTTGTTTTTGCAGATTGTCTTTGTGAAAAAGATATATGGTCAATTACTGGTGTTGTTATTTCAAATATTTCATATATAAAATCTATTTCTTTATATGTCTGTTCCTTACATTTTTGATAAATTTCAATCATCTGCCGTATATAATCTGAAGTATTTGGATAATTTTCATCTTCTTTTTCAAAAATATTCTGATAATAATAGGGTATTACTTCTGCAATAATTCTTTTACTTCTCTCGTTATAAATCGAGGTTTCTGCTGCCAATAACTTTTTTAAAGTTCCATCTATATCCTCAAGAATATTTTCTTTTGTTAATTTTAATCCTGTTTCTTTCTCATACTTTTCAAAGGCTGCATTTGCCATTTCTTTTGTTGCTCCGAGATAATTATCCCGAACTTTTTTCATATAACCTTTTTGCCCTTGTATCTCA
>CAYMHX010000082.1:0-7292 GCA_964390325.1 uncultured Roseburia sp.
TACAGAAATGACCAATATGATTAATGCCACGAGAGCTTATGAAGCAAATACAACAGCTTTTGAGGCAAGTAAGAGCATGGCAAGAACAGGGCTATCCATTGGAAAATAAACGATGAATATATGGAAAGGTAAGGTGTGAAGAATGGATATTTCTTCTTTATCAGTAATAAATGCAGATTATTATAACGAGGTCGTAAACCGTCATACTGCATCAGGACAGGTAGAAGAATCTTTTAGTTCAATTTTGGATTCAGCAATGAATATGGTAAATGAGGCAAATGAGCTTCGGAATGCAGCAGATTCGGAACAGATTCGATTTGCATTAGGTGAAGCGGAGAATACGCATGACTTATTGATTGCAGAAACAAAAGCATTGACAGCAATTCAATATACAACGTCTGTACGAGATAAGGCGTTGGAAGCATATAAAGAGATTATGAACATGCAGATTTAAAATTAGATGGACGGGGATAGATAAATGCCAGAACAAATACAACAGATTTTAGATAAAATCCTGGAGTGGTGGAAAAAATTTAATACAAAACAAAAAGCATTAATGGCCAGTATCGTTGCGGTGATTGTACTCTCCCTTGTGATTTTGGCGGTGGTTGTTTCAAAACCACAGATGATGCCGTTGATAACTTGTGAGTCTTTGACAGAAGCAGGCACGATAAAAGAACTATTAACAGACCAAGGAATTGCATATGATGTTTCAGCAGATGGATTGGCGTTTTCAGTAGAAGAAGGAAGTTTGGCAGATGCCAGAATTTTACTTGGTACTAATGAAATTCCAACAGATGGAGCAGATATTGAGTCTGTTTTTGAAGGTGGATTTAGTTCAACAGAAGCAGATAAAGAAAAACGTTATAAAGTATATTTACAGGAAGACCTTTCAAATGTTTTAAAAGAAATGAATGGAATCGAAGAAGCATCGGTACGTTTAGACCTTCCTAGCAAAGATGGTACCATTATTTCAAAAAATGAACAGGCTTCGGTGTCAGTACTTTTAACAGTAAATAATAATTTTGAAGAATCACAGGCAGCAGCAATTGCCCAATTTATGGCTACCAATGTTGGAAATAGTGATACTTCCAGAATTACAATTATCAGCAGTGCCGGAAAGGTTCTTTTCTCAGGTGAGGAGTCAGCTTCTGTTGCAGGAAGTGCATCGACTCAGTTAGAATTAAAGTATAAGGCAGAAGGACTTATTAAGAATAAAATCAGAGATGTTTTAGTTGGTTCAGCTATTTTTGATAATGCAGAAATCGCCATTAATCTGGATATGGATTTTGATGAACGGACAGAACAGGTGCATGAATATTATGCTCCGGATGGAATGACAAACGGTATGATTGATTCGACAAGTTCTTATGAGTCAGAGTCTCAAGGTGGAACAGCAGCTACACCGGGAACAGATGCAAATGATGATACTACATATGTGATTGAGGATTCAGAAATTACATTATCTACAATTTCGGATGTTACAACGGATTATGTAAATAATGAGAAGATTACGACTTATGTACAGTCGATTGGAAAAGTAAATGCAGATACATCATCTATTTCAATTGTATTAACAGATTGGGTTGTTTACAGTGAAGATATTTTAAAAGCATCCGGTGCTTTGGATGATATGACTTTTGAAGAATATATTGCGGCAAATAGTGAACCTGTAAAGCGAGAAGTTGATGAGGATTATTATGAATTAGTATCAAATGCAACAGGATTTCCAGCAGGAAGTATTACGATTCTTTCTTATGCACAGCCAATGTTTGAATATTCGTCTAATGATAAGACAATCGAAGATTACTTGCAGTTGATATTAGCGTTGTTAATTTTTGCATTCCTTGGCTTTGTGGTATTCCGCAGTATGCGTAAAGAGGAAGTACAGGAAGCAGAACCGGAAATTGATGTTGATAAGCTGTTGACAAAGGGACAGGAAGAACAAGAACCAATGGAGGATATTGGATTTAATGAGAAATCTGAAACTAGAATCCTGATTGAGAAGTTTGTAGACCAGAATCCGGAAGCGTCTGCTTCTTTACTTAGAAACTGGCTGAATGAGGATTGGGATTAGGAGATACGGAGGCATACTATGAGTTCAGAAGGATTAACTGGTGTTCAAAAAGCAGCGGTTTTGCTTATTACATTAGGACCAGAGCGCTCAGCGGAGTTATTTAAGCATTTAAAAGACGAAGAAATTGAAGAATTGACATTAGAGATTGCAAATACCAGAAGTGTGGCACCAGAAGTAAAGGAAGCCGTTTTAAATGAATTTTATCAGGTATGTTTGGCACAGCAGTATATTGCAGAAGGTGGTATCGGCTATGCGAAGCAGCTTCTTGATAAAGCATTTGGTAATGAAAAGGCACAAGAAGTTATTACAAAACTTACTGCTTCTTTACAGGTACGACCATTTGAATTTGTGCGTAAGACAGACCCAAGTCAGTTATTAAACTTTATTCAGGACGAGCATCCACAGACAATTGCAATGATTTTATCTTACTTGTCATCAGGACAATCAGCGATGGTATTAGGTGCATTACCGCCTGAGAAACAGGCAGACGTTGCAAAACGTATTGCGATGATGGATCGTACTTCTCCTGATGTAATCAAAGAAGTAGAACGTGTATTAGAGCGCCGACTTGCATCTTTGGTAAATCAAGATTACACAGTGGTTGGCGGTGTAGATGCCATTGTTAATATTTTAAATACAGTAGACCGTGCGACAGAAAAACATATTATGGAATCACTTGAAATTGACGAACCGGAGCTTGCAGATGAAATCCGTAAGAAGATGTTTGTATTTGAAGACATTCTCTTATTGGATGACCGAGCAATTCAGCGTGTATTGCGTGATGTAGATAATAATGACTTAGCAATTGCTTTAAAGGGTTCTAATGAAGAAGTACAGGGTGCAATCTTTAAAAACTTGTCTAAACGTCTTGCCTCTATGATTAAGGAGGATATGGACTTCATGGGTCCTGTGCGTATGAAGGACGTAGAAGAAGCACAGCAGAAGATTGTTGGAGTCATTCGTAGATTAGAGGATGCCGGCGAAATTGTAATTTCAAGAGGCGGAGGTGACGAGATTATTGTCTAATCTTTATAAGCAGTATTGGGGAATTAACCAGCAGGAAAATGCCAGAGTTATTAATGCGAATGCATTATTAGAAGAACGTATGGCAAAAAAAAGAGAGCGTCAGCTCGCAGAACAGCGTCATCAGCAGGAATTAGCAGGTTGTTTTTCAGCAGGACTCGTTCGTTCTGATACAGAAGTCATTGAAGAAATTGAAGAAGAAACAGATGTAACAGAACAGGCAAAAGAAGAAGCGGAACGTATTGTAAGAGAAGCAAAAGAAGAAGCAGAGGCTATTTTAAAAAATGCATATCTGGAAGCAGACGAGCTTCGTGAAGAAGCAAAACAGCAGGGATATGCAGAGGGAAGTAGTGTTACACAGAAGGAATTACAGGAAACACGCACCCGCTTAGAAAGTGAATATTCTGCAAAAAGCAGACGTTTAGAGCTGGATTATACAGCAAAAAGAAGCAATATGGAAAACGAATTAGTTGATGTTATTCTAGAAGTATTCAACAAGGTATTCCATATTCAGTTTAATAATAAAAAACATATTTTGATGCATTTAATTAACAATGCGATTTTAAATATTGAAGGTGACCGTAAGTTTAGAATTAGAGTTGCTGATAGCAATGTGTTATTCTTAGAAAAACACAGAGAGGATATTTTAGAACGTGTTGGACATGGAATAGAATTGGAATTTATTGCAGATTCGTCCATGGATGGAAACGATTGTTTCATTGAAACGGATTCAGGAGTATTTGACTGTAGTCTTGGTATGCAGTTAGAGAGTCTGATAAAGGACATTCGTTCATTAAGCTCGTAAGGATGGTTAAAAGTGATAAGCAATTATGAGAAATATTTAAAATTAGCGGATAATACCTATTTTAAAAGGCTCGGGAAAGTTGTAAAAATTGTTGGCTTGACAATTGAATCTGTTGGACCGGATGCGAAGCTCAATGACTTATGCCGTATTGTGATAGATAAGAATAGTGGGACTTCCATTCTGGCAGAAGTTGTCGGTTTCCGTGATAAAAGATTATTGCTGATGCCTTTTGAAAGCGTGGAAGGAATTGGCGTAGGATGTATCGTAGAAAACACGGGACATCCTTTGTCTGTTTTAGTAGGTGAGGAATTATTAGGACATACGGTAGACGGCGTAGGAAGACCTACAGATTTAGCTGAGTTTGAAACATTAGATTTAAAAGAAGAATATCCTGTAGAAGCAGCACCGCCAGACCCAATGGCGCGAGAGATTATTAATGAAGTCCTTCCATTAGGTGTAAAAGCAGTAGATGCTATGATTACGGTTGGAAAAGGACAGCGTCTTGGAATTTTTGCTGGTTCGGGTGTTGGTAAGAGTACTTTGATGGGTATGTTTGCCCGAAATACAAAAGCAGATATTAATGTAATTGGATTGATTGGTGAACGTGGTCGAGAGGTGCGTGAATTTATTGAGCGTGACTTGGGCGAGGAAGGTATGAAACGTTCTATTGTTGTAGTGGCTACTTCAGATAAGCCTGCTTTAATCCGCAGTAAGGCTGCCAAAACGGCAACGGCAATTGCAGAATATTTCAGAGATCAGGGAAAAGATGTCTTATTAATGATGGATTCTTTGACTCGTTTTTCTATGGCACAGCGAGAAATTGGTTTGGCATCAGGAGAACCTCCGGTTACAAGAGGCTATCCGCCGAGCGTATATTCGGAAATGCCAAAGCTTTTGGAACGTGCAGGTAATTCAGATAAAGGCTCGATTACAGGGTTATATACCGTTTTGGTAGATGGTGATGATTTTAATGAACCGATTACAGATACAGCACGAAGTATTTTAGATGGGCATATTATGCTTTCCAGAAAGTTAGGTCATAAAAATCATTATCCTGCTATTGATGTGTTACAGAGTATTTCGCGAGTAATGAGTTCCATTGCAACAAAAGAGCATAAAACATTAGCTGGAAAATTGAAGAATGTTATGGCAACTTATAACGAAGCAGAGGATTTGATTAATATTGGTGCATATAAAAATGGTTCTAATCCGGATATTGATTATGCAATTCGTAAAATTCGAGATGTAAATGCTTTTTTACGTCAGGATACGGATGAGAAATTTTTATTTGAAGAAGAAATCACATTACTTGAGAACTTGTTTAAGAATTAATGATTGCTGTATTAACAGCAGAATGAGGGGATTATGGCGAAATTTGCATATCGCATGCAGAGTATCTTAGACATTAAATTAAAAATGGAAAGTCAAGCAAAGATAGCATATAGTATGGCAAATAAAAAGCTATCAGAGGAACAGGAAAAACTTCGTGAGATTATAAAACGAAGGGCGGCTTATGAGAGAGAAGCAAAGGAATTGGTAAGCGGTGTCATAGATGTTCAAAAAATCAGAGAAAATAAGGTGGCAATTGATGTAATCAAAAGCCAGCAAAGGGCACAGATGATGAATGTGCATGTGGCTGAGAAGAATGTAGAGGCTGCAAGAAAACATCTGAATGAATTAATGACAGATAGAAAAGCCCATGAAAAGCTGAAAGAACATAAGTTTGAAGAATTTAAACAAGAAATTCAGTATGCAGAAAGTAAAGAAATTGATGAGCTTGTGAGTTACTCATTTGGGGATAATAAATAAAGATTACGAAAGCAATCGAAGATTTGCAGGTAAATGTGTTAAAAAATTAACACATGGAAAGGTATGGTTATTGTTATGGCAGAGGATAAGATTACCAAAAAAGCAAAGCGAAAAGCAGAAAAAGCTGAAAAAAAACGAAAAAAAGCTGATGGTGCAGGAGAAACAGAATTTGAAGAAGGCGGAGTGGGAACGAAAATAGCAACTGCCCTGGTAACAGTTATTATTGTAGTTATCTGGTTGGTTATTGTGGCATTGTTAGTAAAAATGGACGTAGGCGGCTTTGGTTCACAGGTATTAGGACCTGTTATTAAGGATGTTCCATATATTAATCAGTTGTTGCCATCTAAAGTATTTGAAGGAGAGTCAACGGAAGATGATGCCTATGCTTATGAAACATTAGAACAGGCAATTGCTCGTATTAAAGAGTTAGAAATTGAACTGGCGAAAGGACAGGTGGCATCGGATGAAAGTGCAGGTTATATTGCAGAATTGGAAGAAAAAGCAAGAGAATTAGAACAGTATAAATTAGAAGAAGCTGAATTTGAAGCATTAAGAGAAAAATGGTATGCAGAGGTTGTTTTTTCAGACGAAGCACCCGATATAAATAAATATAAGGAGTATTATGAAAGCATTGCACCAGCAAATGCAGAAGCCTTATATAAGCAGGTGGTAGAACAGACTCTTTATAATGAAAAAGTAGAAGATTATGTAAAAACTTATTCTTCGATGAAACCGAAGGAAGCAGCGGCTATTTTTAATACTATGACAGATGATTTACAATTAGTAGCAGAAATTTTGATGAATATGGATGCACAGTCCAGGTCTGATATTCTTGGCAAAATGACGTCTGAAACAGCAGCAAAAGTGACAGAAATCATGAAGCCTTGATTATAAAATAATATTTTTGAAAGAAAGGAGGACGGATATGAGAATTGATAAAATAATGATGGCACAAGGTTCTGGTATTGATATTGTGAAACGTCAGGAAGAAGTGGCCGAAGTAATGTTTGCAGATATGATTTCAATGAATTGTTCAGCAGAAATGAATGATTTAGGAGCAGAAACAGCAGACGAGGCACTTAGCACAGTAAAAACAGAGAAATTTGATGCACAAAAAGAAAAACCAGCAGACACATACGAAAAATATCAATACAAGGATAAAACAATTCGTACTAAAGCTGAAGGAAATGATACTGTAAAAGTAGAAGAAGCAGCGACTTCGGTTGAGGAGTTTGAAGAAGCAATTACAGAAGTAATTTCAGAAGAACTTCATGTATCAAAAGAAGAACTCGAAGCAGTAATGGAGGAGTTGGGTCTTACCTATTTGGATTTACTGGATAACAGCAATTTAGGAATGCTTGCAGTAAAGCTTACAGGTTGTGAAAATGTAGGACAATTATTCTGCAATGAAGGGTTTATGAATGTTTTAAATGAAGTGAAGGTTCTTGGTGGTGAGTTGTTAAATGATTTACAGATGACACCGGAAGAATTTGTGGAATTTAAACAGATATTTGAACCGGCAGTTGCAGAGGTTTCCGATAATACAAATGAACAGACTGTTGTAGAAGTTTCGGATGA
>CAYMHX010000082.1:7392-9699 GCA_964390325.1 uncultured Roseburia sp.
ACAAATGAACAGACTGTTGTAGAAGTTTCGGATGATACAAGTGAACCGGCAGTTGCAGAAGTTTCGAATGAAACAAATGAACAGACTGTTATAGAAACTTCAGATGATATGAATAAACAGAGTGTTATGGAAACAGAAGATAATGTGGTTTCCAATGAGAATTTTAAAAAAGTGGTTGTAGAAAACCAGAAAGAAATGCAGCAAACAATTGCAACAGAACCAGTAGAACAGAATGTGGAAGAAGTTTCCGAAGAAGGAAAGATTTTAAATACAGGAGAGTCTACGGAAGAAGCTGCAATGGATGAGATGGTTGTAGAAGAAGATGTGAAGGTTTCGGCAATTGGTGAAATGAAGGATATGGATACTTCTGAAGAAGATATGTCGGAAGATGAAGAACAGCAGGAATTTGCAAAATCAGCGAATCAGAAGTTCAATACCTTACAGATGACTCAGACAAATGAGCATGTAGTGGTAAAGGATGTACAGACGAATACATTTGCAAATCAGCTTGGAGAGTTTGAAACCGTACAGACACTTCCACCTCAGGTAACAGTAGCAGATATTATGGAGCAGTTTGCAGAACATACAAGAGTAATGCTTTCAGCAGATACTACAAGAATGGAAATGCAGTTAAATCCGGAACATCTTGGAAAGTTATACTTAGAAGTGGTAGAAAGTGAAGGCGTGATTACAGCGAAGCTTCAAACACAGAGCATGGAAGTAAAAGAAGCCTTAGAAACACAGATTGCTGATTTAAAAGTGAACTTAAATCAGGCAGGTGTAAAGGTTGATTCTGTAGAAGTAACAATTGCAAGCCACGAATTTGAGCGTAATTTAGAGCAGGATGCAAACAGCCAGAAACAGCAGGAAGAAGCCTATCATCAGGCAGTAAGACAACGGAATATTAATTTAAATGACTTAGATGAATTGTCCGGTTTGATGTCAGAAGAAGAAGCTCTCGTTGCAAAAATGATGGCAGAGCAGGGAAATAGCGTAGATTTTACTGCATAGTGTTGAAAGGAGTAATATATGTCAATTATTCAGGAAATAAAAAATGGTCAGCTTGTTGAGAGTGTAACAACTTCTTCAAGTTCCAGTACAACAAGTACAACGGATTTAGGATATGACCAGTTTTTACAGATTTTATGTGCAGAAATGCAGTATCAGGACCCATTAAATCCTACCAGTAATACAGATTATATCGCACAGATGGCTACTTTTACACAGGTAGAGTCTATGTTGAATATGCAAAATACCATGACATCTTCACAGGCAAATGATTTAGTTGGTAAATATGTAATTATGAAAGTTACATCTTCTACCACAGGTGAAGTAAGCTATGCATCAGGTAATGTAGATTATGTATTGCATCAGAACGGAAAAACATTCCTTTCTATTAATGATTCTTTATATAATATTGACGATTTGGATACCGTTGCGGATACAGATTATATGGAAGCTGTTTCATTGGCTCAGGAATTTGAGTTAGCTGTTAGTGAGCTGCCTGCAAAGGGTGAAATTACTTTGGCATATGGTACTGCAATCATGGCAATAGCAGAAGGATATAACAGTTTGACTGATTATCAGAAGAACTTTATCAGTGATGATGCATTAACCGCATTTACAGAAAAATATAGCCGCTATAATGAATTATTAAAGGCACAAGAAACCACAAATGGAAGTACCGAAAGTACGGAAGATGCTGAAAGTACCGAAAGTTCTGAGAATGTAGAAGAAATAGAAGATACTGAAACAGAATCATAAGTTGTAACAGCCGAAAATAGAAATAGGAGATGAGCGAATGCAAAAAATAAATAATCAGTTCACTTCTATTGAGCAGATTGCAGAGCGTTATCTGAATCAAAGAAGTTCGGAAAAATTACAAAATCAGGGACTAAGCTTTGAGGCGATATTAAATCAGAAGCGGGAAGCATCTGAAAGTTCAGAACTGAAATTTTCAAAGCATGCGGCGATGCGCTTAGAGAATCGAAATATTAATCTTTCAGCAGAGCAGAGCCAGCGTTTAGAAAATGGTGTTCAAAAAGCAAGTGAAAAAGGAATAAAAGAATCATTGGTAATAGTGGATTCCCTTGCTTTTATCGTAAATGTTCCAAATAAAACCGTTGTGACGGCAATGGAACAGGGAGAATCCGGTGATAACATTTATACAAATATTGATGGCGCGGTAATTACATAGCCGGACCTTATGGGGGCTAATGATTTCTGAATGACAGAGGAAATCAAAACCGCAGAAAATTATTTAGGAGGTCATTTCATTATGATGAGATCAATGTACTCTGCTGTGTC
>CAYMHX010000083.1:0-9512 GCA_964390325.1 uncultured Roseburia sp.
TCCCCCGGAGGGTCTATATATGAGGCGAAGTTTTTAATCGCCGAATATATAGATTGGTTATTTGATTTGCAGAGTACATTTATGAAAAAAGATTTAGTACAATATGTTATATTTTTTTGCATTTTGCATGTAATATTATACATTTTGAATAGTATTGCACTTGACATAAAACTTAAAATAGAATAAAATCTATATGTTGTTATTTATGACAGAAAATTTGCCTAATTATATGTTATATGTACAATGAAAATTTCATAAAGGAGGTGCTCCTGTTATGCTGACGACAATAATTGTCACTGTAATAGCAATTCTCTTAACTGCTGTAATTACTTATTTTGCAACAACTACTTACCATAAAAATGTAGCAGCTGCGAAAATTGGAAGTGCAGAGGAGAAAGCGAGAGGCATTATTGATGAAGCTGTGAAGACTGCTGAAACAAAGAAGCGAGAAGCAATGCTTGAAGCAAAGGAAGAATCTATTCGTGTAAAAAATGAGATAGACAAGGAAGTAAAAGAACGCAGAGCAGAACTTCAGCGCAGTGAACGCAGAATCGTACAGAAGGAAGAAAACTTAGACAAAAAGTTAGATGCCATCGAAAAACGAGAAGCAAGTTTTGCTGCAAAGGAAGAAGAAATCAACAAGCAGAAAGCACAGGTTGCAAGGCTCAATGAAGAGCGTTTACAGGAACTGGAAAGAATCTCTGGATTAACCTCCGAACAAGCAAAGGAATACCTTTTAAAAACCGTTGAAGATGATGTAAAGTTTGATACTGCAAAGTTAATCAAAGAAATGGAAAACAAAGCAAAGGAAGAAGCAGATAAGAAAGCCCGTGATTTTGTAGTGACAGCCATTCAGAAATGTGCTGCTGACCATGTGGCAGAAACTACGATTTCAGTAGTACAGTTGCCAAATGATGAAATGAAGGGCAGAATTATCGGACGTGAAGGTAGAAATATCCGTACATTAGAAACAATGACAGGTGTAGATCTCATTGGTGACGGTACCCCAGAAGCAGTTATTTTATCAGGCTTTGACCCAATTAGGAGAGAAATTGCACGTATCGCTTTAGAAAAATTAATTGTAGACGGACGCATTCATCCGGCTAGAATTGAAGAAATGGTAGAAAAGGCACAAAGAGAAGTAGATACAATGATTCGTGAAGAAGGTGAAGCTGCTACATTAGAAGTAGGAGTTCACGGAATTCATCCGGAACTGATTCGTTTACTTGGAAGAATGAAGTTTCGTACAAGCTTTGGACAGAATGCATTGAAACATTCGATTGAAGTTGCACAACTTTCAGGTTTGTTGGCTGCTGAACTTGGTTTAGATGTCAGAACTGCAAAACGTGCAGGTTTATTACATGATATTGGTAAATCGGTAGACCATGATATGGAAGGCTCTCACATTCAGATTGGTGTTGATTTATGTAGAAAGTATAAAGAATCAGCATTGGTTATTAATGCCGTAGAATCCCATCATGGTGATGTCGAACCGGAATCCTTAATAGCATGTATTGTTCAAGCTGCTGATACTATTAGTGCTGCAAGACCAGGTGCAAGACGTGAAACTCTTGACACATATACAAATCGATTAAAACAGTTAGAGGACATTTCAAACGGATTTAAGGGAGTAGATAAATCTTTTGCTATTCAGGCAGGCAGAGAGATTAGAATTATGGTAGTTCCGGAACAAATCAACGATGCAGATATGGTTATCTTAGCTCGTGATGTTGCGAAGAAAATTGAGGCTGAAATGGAATATCCAGGACAGATTAAAGTCAACGTAATACGTGAATCCAGAGTCACAGATATTGCGAAATAATTTTTAGTAAGAACTCATAAAAGACCGAAAATCTTAAGTTTGAAAAAACAAGAGATGGACGGTCTTTTTTTACGATGTACTAGTGACAGTTTACTCTTTGAATTACATTCTTACGGACAAAACAGTATATGTTTTATCCTGTACTGAATAGTTACTTATTATGTACATTTGCTGTTTATAGGCAGTGGAATGAGAGGAAAGATGAAAAAACGCAGAGGTGGATTAAGTTTTAGAAGACAAAAGAGGAAAAAGAATATAAAAATTATGAAGGAAGTGCTGTTATGGGGATTAGAAATAGCACTTACGATATTATTGGCATTTACAATGGTTTATTTTGTTGGTCTTAGGACAAGTGCAGTTGGACAATCGATGGCAGAAACTATATATAATGGAGATAATATTTTAGTAAATCGTTTTGTATATGCTGTATCTGACCCGAAACCAAATGATATTATTGTTTTTAAGCCGAATGGAAATGAAAAATCGCATTTATATATAAAAAGAGTCATTGGTGTACCTGGAGATACGGTACAGATTATTCAAGGTGTGGTATATGTAAATGGTGAGGTATTTGATGAGGAGGTTAGTGTTCCTTCTATTGAAGAAGCGGGAATTGCGATTGACCCGATTGTATTACAGGAGGATGAATACTTTGTGCTGGGGGATAATCGAAATAACAGTGAGGACAGCCGTTTTGCCAATATTGGAAATGTGAAGAAGGAACATATTATTGGAAAGGTATGGTTTCGTATTGTATCTTGGGATGAATTTGGGTTTATATAATAGAAAGTTGAGGAGATAAAGATGCATTTTCAGTGGTATCCCGGGCATATGACGAAAGCAAAACGTCAGATGCAGGAAGATATAAAATTAATAGATTTGGTAATTGAATTAGTGGATGCAAGAATTCCATTAAGTAGTAGAAATCCTGATATTGATGAATTGGGGAAAAATAAGGCAAGATTGATTATTATGAATAAATCTGATTTATCAGATGAAACAAGAAATCAGGAATGGGCTTCTTATTTTAAAGGATTGGGTTATTTTGTAGTGCAGTTAGATGCTCGTTCTAAAGTTGGAATGAAAACAGTGACAAATGTAGTGATGGATGCCTGTAAAGAAAAGATTGAACGAGATAGAAAGCGAGGTATTAAAAACCGCCCTGTTCGTGCAATGGTGGTGGGGATTCCAAATGTGGGAAAATCTACCTTTATTAATTCGTATGCTGGAAGGGCATGTGCAAAAACAGGAAATAAGCCTGGGGTTACAAAGGGAAAACAGTGGATTCGATTGAATCAGAATGTTGAACTTTTAGATACACCTGGAATTTTATGGCCGAAATTTGAAGACCAGATGGTAGGACTGCGTTTGGCATTGATTGGGGCAATAAAAGATGAAATTTTAAATATTGATGAATTGTCGATAGAGTTAGTTAAAAATTTGACAAAACATTATCCGGGAGTATTATCTGAGCGTTATGATGTAAAGGAAGATGGAGAGCCGATAAAGATTTTAGAAGAAATAGCAGAAAATCGAAAATGTATTTCAAAAGGAAATGAACTGGATTATAGCAAGGCAGCGGCACTTTTGATTGATGAGTTTAGAAGTGGTAAGCTTGGAAAAATTACGTTAGAATTTGCGGATGAAAAGAATAGTACGAAACTTGTTTAGATTGTGGAATGATAGGAAATGGAAGAAAAGAAGATAGGAATTATTAAAGCAGAACTAAAGGAAATATTGGATGAAGATTTGCCTAAATTTATTCAAATATATGAAATGGATACAAGAACCGGAGTAATAAAATTAGTAGAACAGGCAAAGAAGCGTTTGGATAAGCTGGAGAAGGAAAAACAGCGTATCTGGGAGCTTGGAGCGTATGAAAGAGAATATGAAGGATATGGATTTGTCTGTGGAATAGATGAAGTAGGCAGAGGGCCGTTAGCTGGTCCGGTAGTGGCAGCAGCAGTGATTTTGCCAAAGGATTGTGATATTTTGTATATTAATGATTCAAAGAAACTTTCAGCAGCAAAGAGAGAAGAATTATATGACATCATTATGGAGAAAGCACAGGCAGTAGGGATTGGAATGGCAGAGCCTTCTTGTATTGATGAAATAAATATTTTACAGGCAACGTATGAAGCAATGAGGGAAGCTATTAGTAAATTGCAGATAAAACCCGATATATTATTAAATGATGCAGTAACAATTCCGAATGTGGAAATTTTGCAGATACCGATTATAAAAGGGGATGCGAAAAGTATTTCTATTGGTGCGGCAAGTATTGTTGCAAAGGTTACAAGAGATAGAATGATGGAAGAATATGACAAAGTATATCCGGAATATCATTTTGCATCCAACAAAGGATATGGTTCAGCAGAACATATTGCAGCATTAAAGGAAGTGGGACCAAGTCCGATACACCGTAGGAGTTTTATTGGAAATTTTGTTGAGTAAATTATAATGTGATTATTTAGAGTAAGTCGAAATATTCGTATTTTTTAAGGAGGGCATCAGTTATGCATATTTCAAATTTGGTAAATCAATATCAGCGTAATACCAATAGTAACAGTACAGAAGAATTAAAGGGTGCTACAAGTATGCAAAAATTGGTGTCAGCAATCAGTGAATTGACACAGGGAAGTGTATTTGAAGGAACAGTTACTTCGGTACGCGGAAATAAAGTAATTCTTTCTCTTAGTACAGGGCAGTCTATTTCGGCACAGTTAGACGGTAAAGTTCCTTTAAAGGTCGGAACACCGATGTTTTTTCAGGTAAAGGGAAATGCGGGCAATGTCTTGTCTATTAAGCCGTATAATGGAAATGGAAGCGGCGGAAATCCAATTCTTATGAATGCTTTAACTTCTGCAGGTATTCCTGTAACGGAGAGAAACCTTGAAATGGTAAAGGCTATGATGCACCAGCAGATGCCAATTAGTAAGCAGAGTGTGTTAGATATGGTAAAGCATGTGAGTGCAAATGAACAGACTTCTGTACAGACGATTGTAGATATGGTGAGACTTGGGCTTCCAGTAGATGAGGAACTGGCTGCTCAGTTTGAAAATTATGGAAAGAGTGATTATGCACTTTTAGGAAAATTAGATAGTGCAGTTAATCAGGTACTTGATTTACTTGGAAGTGAAGATGTCTATCCAAATAAATCCGTAGAGTTAAATCAGAAGTTAGTAGATATGGTTTTAAATCCTGAAACGATGACAAAGAGTGCAGCAGATGATGTCGAGCAGTTTTTGTTTGGAAAACAGATTGGAACAGGGGATGGAGTGACCTTAGAATGGCATACAGCAGCTAGTCAGCAGGGGCAGTCTGTGAATTTAAATCAACAAGATGTACGGATGTCATATATGCAAAATGGAGAAGGCCAGACTGTAAATCAACGGGATATGCAAATGCCATATCTACAGAACGGAGTACAGCAAAATGTAGAGGGTCAGACTGTAAATCAACAGGATATGCAGATGTCATATATGCAGAATATAGAGATGCAGAACGTAAATCAGAAATCGTTAAGTATAGAAATACCTTTAGCTGAGCAGAGCTTGAAACAGGTATTTACAGAGGAGCAGTTAGAGCATATTACAAAAATGCTTCAAAATACACCGACGCTTGTAGATAATCCACAATTATTTAAAATAGAAAATGAAACAGAAATTTTTGTAGACACCGTACAGGAAGAAAAGATGACGGTAGCTGGAGAAACAGTAGAAGGAGAAGATGCACCTCCGGTAAAACAGGTATTAAATACTGAACTAACCGTAGAGAAGTTTTTAAAAGGAATTTGCGAAGGATTATTAGATAGAGAAGAATTTGGCTTTTCGGGAGTGCAGAAGCTTTTCTCTAGTTCGGAATATCAGTCTGTGTTAAAGGAATTATTGCAAGAGCAGTGGCTGGTATGTCCAGAGGAATTAGAAGGTGAACAGATAAAGGAAACCTATAAAAAACTGTTGCGTCAGACAGGACAGTTAGAACAGATTATTCGCTCTACTGGGTTAGAACAGCAGCAGTTTTTACAGACAACAGCAGACATTAAGGGAAATGTAGAATTTCTCAATCAGTTAAATCAAGTATATACTTATGTACAGCTTCCATTAAAGCTTTCAGGGCAGAATGCAAATGGAGATTTATATGTATATACGAATAAGAAAAACTTAAATGACCCTGATACGGAATTGTCAGCATTTCTACACTTGGATTTATCCCATTTGGGTTCGACTGATGTTTCTGTGAAAATGCTTCGTAAAAATGTAAATACTAATTTTTATTTTTCAAATGATGCGTCATATGAGCTGGTACAAAAAAATCTGCCGATTTTAGAGGCAAAATTAAAGCAAAAAGGGTATAACTGTACGTTTACGGTGACAAATGAAGAAAAGAAAATGGATTTTATACAAGACTTTTTAAGAAAAGATTATCCGACAAGCGGGGCATTACATCGCTATTCTTTTGATGTAAGAACATAAGAAAGATTTTACTAATGTATATAGGTGGTGACCCCAAATTGCTGAATATATAGGCGGTGATTGAAAATTACGCCTGCGCCACACGCGGTCACGAAGTGACAAATTCCTTATACGCGTGTGTGTGCATCCCCCGGAGGGTCTATATATGAGGCGAAGTTTTTAATCGCCGAATATATAGATAGATATGTTAAAATGGATAAATGGGGTGAAATGTAACAAATATGGGAGGCAGAAGGTTATGGCGGTTCAGAAAAAACGTACGGATTTTTGGGGACTTTTTAAAAAAGAGGAAGATGTAAAAAATAAAACAGCGGTTGCTATCGCTTATGAACCGGGTGATGTCGCACCGAAGATTCTTGCCAGTGGAAAAGGCAGGGTGGCAGAAAAGATTATTGAAACAGCAAAAGAGAATGATGTGCCGTTTTATCAAGACCATAAACTTGCAGAAACATTATCTAAATTAGAAATTGGAGATGCCATTCCACCAGAACTTTATGATGTGGTAGCCGAAATTTTAGTCTTTGTAGATGATATGGACCGTTTGAAGGCAAAAATGGGACTATGAATAAGAGAGCAGTTGGAACAGCCTATGAAAAAATGGCAGGCGAATACTTAAAATCGCAGGGATATACGATTTTAGAGTATAATTTTCGTTGTTATATAGGCGAGATTGATATTGTAGCAAAAGAGGGGGAATACCTTGTCTTTGTTGAGGTAAAGTATCGGAGCAATCGATACCAAGGAACGCCATTAGAGGCAGTAGATATACGAAAACAGCGAAAAATTAGTAAGGTGGCAGCTTATTATTGCTTGAAATATGGGTATGGAGAAAGTATGCCATGCCGATTTGATGTGGTAGGAATACAGGGAAGCGAATATATATTGATAAAAAATGCATTTGAATATATAGCGTGGTAATGGAGAGAGAACGATTATGAAACAAAAAAATAATCAGCAGATTTTAGAATATAGAGAACATATTGTGGAACAAGGAATTTCTGTTCCATTATTACATTTTAAGCTCTTAGAAAAAATAGAAGGAGTCAAACATTGCTTTACCACGAGAGATGGAGGAGTAAGTGAGAATGAGCTTTCAACTATGAATTTCAGTTTTACGCGTGGAGATAAGACAGAAGCTGTTTTGGAAAATTACCGTCGTATGGCATTGTTTTTTGGAGTGGAAATAGAACAGTTTATTGCCACAGACCAGACACATACCACGAATGTGAAAAGAGTAACGAAAGCAGATGCAGGCAAAGGAATTGTATGTTCAAGAGATTATAAAGATGTAGATGGTTTGATTACAAACGAACCAGAGTTAGTGCTTTCTACTTTTTATGCAGACTGTGTACCGCTTTATTTTGTAGACCCAGTGAATAAGGCGATTGGATTATCGCATTCAGGATGGCGTGGAACAGTGGGAAAAATAGGACAGATAACGATAGAAGCTATGCAACGAGAATTTGGAAGCAGACCGAGGGATTTGTACTGTGCCATTGGACCTTCTATTTGTCAGGACTGTTATGAAGTAAGTCGTGATGTAGCAGAAGCATTTATGGAAGCCTTCTGTGGTCACGAAGATGAAATTTTATATCAAAAGTCAAAAGAAAAATTTCAATTGGATTTATGGAAGGCGAATGAAATCGTACTGTTAGAAGCAGGAATTTTACCAGAACACTTAGCTGTGACAAATATTTGTACTTGTTGTAATCCGGATGAATTATTTTCACACAGAGCAAGTAAAGGAAAAAGGGGAAATTTAGCAGCATTTTTGATGTTGATGTAATAATTCAGAGCCAAGCTCGAAAATTTTTCAATTTAAGAAAATCTTAAAAAAATCATAAATCTTTCTTCCTTGTATGGAAAAACCTCTCATGTTATATTAAGTGTACTAAATGAATTAATACATTTGGTACGCAAAATATAGATGGGAGGTTTGTTTTTTGATTCAATTAAATTACAGGGATGCAAAGCCCATATACGAACAGATTAAAGAAGGCTTGCGCAAGCTTGTAGTTACGAATGCCCTAACCCAAGGTGAGAAGCTTCCTTCGGTAAGAGAATTGGCTTCTCAGCTTGCAATTAATCCCAATACGATACAAAGAGCTTATCGCGAATTGGAGAATGAAGGTTATATCTATACCGTTGTGGGAAAAGGAACATTTGTGGCAGAGTGTAAACATATGCAAAACGCAAGGGAAAACGAACTACTGGCAGAGTTTGAAGAAGTGGTAACAGAATTGCTCTACTTAAAAGTTCCAAAAGAAGTATTAAAAGAGAAAATTGATACCGCAGCAGAAGGGAGTGAAAATATATGATACAAGTGAGGGGATTATGTAAATCATTTGATAAGTTTAAAGCCCTTGACGGAGTGGAAATGCATGTTGGAAAAGGAAATATTTATGGTTTGGTGGGACCAAACGGAGCTGGGAAATCGACCTTAATCAGACATTTGATGGGTGTTTATCGTGCTGATTCGGGTGAAGTTTTGGTGAATGGCGAACCGATTTATGAAAATCGAAAGATAAAAGAAAAGGTAGTCTGTATTCCGGATGATTTGTTTTATTTTTTACAGGCAGATACGATGGAAATGAAACGCTTTTACAAAGGAATGTATGCTGATTTTGACGAAAAGTTGTTTGAACGTTTAAAAGAATATTTTCCAACTATTGATGTCAAACGCAGTATCAGAAGGCTCTCAAAAGGAATGCAAAAGCAAGTAGCATTTTGGCTTGCAATCTGCTGTAAACCGGAGGTATTGATTTTAGATGAGCCTGTAGACGGATTAGACCCGGTTATGCGCCGTCAGATTTGGAGTATTTTAATGGCAGAAGTAGCAGAACGAGAAATGACGGTTTTGGTATCTTCGCACAATCTTAGGGAATTAGAAGATGTCTGTGACCATGTGGGGATTATGCATAAAGGAAAGGTTATGATTGAGCGTTCTTTAAGCGATTTACAAGGGAATATTTCTAAGATTCAGGTTGCCTGCCCAAATGGAATGCCAAAGCTTCCAGAGCATTTTCAGTTGCTTCATATGTCTAATACAGGCAGAGTGTATACCCTAATTGTAAAGGGAAATCCAAAAGAAGCAGAAAGCTATCTGTTACAAAATAAACCAACGGTGGTAGATGTGTTGCCGTTGACTTTAGAAGAAATCTTTATTTATGAAATGGGAGGTGTCGATTATGAAATCAAAGATATCCTGTTTTAAT
>CAYMHX010000084.1:0-9308 GCA_964390325.1 uncultured Roseburia sp.
TGTCACTTCGTGACCGTGTGTGGCGCAGGCGTGATTTTCAATCACCGCCTATATAACTGTAAAATTTCTTCGTTATATTTTCCACAATTATTCTACATTTAGCGCAGTATTTTCCACTTCCTCTGATTTAATATATCTTGTATAAATTTCCACATGGTCATAAATGCATCTCCAACTACTGTTTGAACCTGCAGTTACACAAATATAAGATTTTCCATCTGCAAAAGTGCCATAACTTACCGCACAGCTTTTTGACTGTACCACATAACCTGTTTTTGCACCAATGACTTCTCCCCCTGTTTCTTTATCCTCAATTCTCCGCAAAAACCAGTTTGAAATGGTAATTCCCTCCGGATGCTGTTCAGTTGGAGTAGTCGTATAAGTATGTGCAGATAAAACCTCTCTGCAAAGCTCATTCTGCATCGCAGCCTTCATAATAATCGCCATATCATACACCGTACAATAATGGTTTTCATCATACAAGCCTACACAATTCGTAAAATGTGCCGTTTCTGCTAAACCTAATTCTTCTAACTTTTCATTCATCATATCGACAAACGCCTCATGTGAACCCGCCACATAGGTTGCAAGTCCTACTGCTGCATCAGCACCTGATGGTAATATCGTTCCATAGAATAAATCTCGGACAGGTACTTTTTCCTCATCTAAAAAACCTACGGAACTGCAATCATTTACATAGGCATAATCTGTAACCTCTAATGTCATTGTAAAAGTATCATCTAACTGTTCTTCTGTGATATGCTCTGCTGCCACTAATACAGTCAATACCTTTGTCATAGAAGCCGGAGAAAGAATTTCTCTTGCGCCTTTAGAAGCAATAATCGTATCTGTACTTTCATCGATTAAAATTGCATTTGCACTAATCACTTCATCACTTGTAATGGTAACTGTATTTTCATTTTCTGTGAAACAATAAATCGGCGTTTTTGGTTCTACTTGCGTAATTACTTCTGCTACATCCAATGTTTCATTATCTTCTACCTTTTCCGTATTATCTTGTAGCAGATTTTCTGTTTCTGACAATTTTATCGAATCTTCTGATAATAATTCCTGCTGTGTCTGAGGAATTTCTTGTGCTTCTCCTTCATTTTTTCCTTTGACCAATATTACAATCAAAAAAATTATTACCAGTGATAGAATTGGAGCTGCCATTTTTATAAAACGTATTCTTTTTTCGTATTGCTCCTTCTCCTTTGCCATCTGTATTATTCTCTCTGCATGACGTAAACGCCGTAATTCATATTCGTTATCTTCCTCATATTCTTCTTCATAAAAATTCTTCATAACTATCCTTTCCTAATAAAACCATATCTATTTTAACAATTCCCAAATACTTCCAATAAAATAATGATAGCCCTATCATACAATATATAAGGCTATCATGTACACACTTTTTTTCTATTTTCCCCAGTTTTTCTTAATATTATTGACATTAACTGTCATAATTGCTACTCTTTTATATTCATGGTATATTTAATTCCGCGACACAAGCTTTTTAATTCTCTTTGTCACCATTGCACCCAAAATTCCAATCGCTACACCTGCGGCAAGTCCTGATACAATTAACACCGGCAGATAATAAACCAGACTCATCGTTTTTACAACAAAAATTGCCATAATAATTTGACCAACATTATGAAATACCCCTCCTATGACACTTACACCTGTCATAGACAGCTTATTTGTCCTCTTTGCCAACAACATAGCTAAAAAACTCAAAATGCCTCCTGCAAAGCTATAAAGCATACTAGCAAGGTTTGCAAATGTAAATCCCACCAATACAATTCTTATGATAGATAATAAAAATGCATCTTTTTCATTCAGCGTATAAAGTGCCACAATAATGACCAAATTCGCAAGTCCCAATTTTGCCCCAGGTATTCCGATATTTACCGGAATTAAAAATTCAATATAAGAAAATACAAATGCCAGTGCAATCAAAAGGCCTAAATATGCAATTTTTCTTGTTTTCATCTTTTCCTCGTTTCTATATTTTGAATAACTATTCGTTACTTTTCACACCTTAGCCAGCTAAGGTACCGCGTAACGTGCGACACCCATATTTAAAGTCTCTTTCAGCAAGATGGGGCGCTTTTACTTTATTTACACTTTCTTCTAGTTTGTGATAGCATCTAAATCAGATGACTCTCCATTTTTGATTTCTACCACCAGCTTATTGGGCAGACAGGTAATACTCTGATTTTGCTTACTAACCGCCCGATGATTGACACAAATCCCATCCGGACAGGATGCTTCTGTCACATCTGCTTTCCCATCTTTAATTACAAGCACATTATAAGAACCATCGGATAGTTCAATTTTTTCTTCGATATCTATATCTAATGGAAAGCTGCCATATTCTACTCCATCAATACTGACAACTGCCTCTGCATTTTGTGTCTGCGTTCCCTGTAAAAAACTTGTTCCTGCATACAGTCCCAATGCTATTACACATACACCCATTATTAACTTTATATCATTTTTCTTTTTCTGTTCCATCTAAATTCCTTCTTCATATTTTCTTATTAGTCTGCCAAATATGTTTCAAAATTCTCGGAATATTCCACACTTCCGTCATGTAAAATCCACATTGCCTCTACATCCTCTAAACTATTTACAAAAGCAAGTCCATCTTCAAATGGCATATTAAAGACAGATGTGGATAATGCATCTGCCATTCCCGAATCTTCCGCTACAATCGAAACCGATGCAAAATAATTTGCAGGCATTAAAGTATCTCCATCAATAATGTGACAATATTCTTTTCCATCTACAATATAATAACGCTGATAATCTCCACTAGTCACCACACAATTATCTGCGATATCTACCTTTCTTACATATTCTTCTTCACTACTAAGGTCTGGATTTTTAATTCCAATCCTCCAATTACTGCCATCAAACTTCTTACCTACCGCACAAACATTTCCGCCAACACTAAACAATACACTTTCCATGCCAATTTCTTTCGCATATTCCGACATTCTTTGTACCGCATATCCTTTTCCAATACTGCCTACATCAATAGACATATTTGCATCTGGCAAATAAACCGTTTTCTCTTTCTCATCAATTATAATCTGATTAATATCACAATATTTCGCTGCCTCCTGCAAATCCTCCATTGGCGGAAGTTCCGCTGCCTGCGGATTATTTAAACCTTCATCCCGATAATCATGCCAGATTTTTAACACACTGCCCATTGCAATATTCATCTGTCCATTGGTCTTTTCATACATTTCCTTACTAAAAAGCAACAAATCAATAATATCCTGACTCACACAAACCGGTGCTATCCCCGCATTATCATTAATCGTCTTTATATTATTCATTCCTTCATAATTATTATAAATATCATATAACTTATGATAATACTCTAATTTCTCTTTCAAAAGACTGACCTGTTTTGTAAAATCTTCTTCACTGGTACTATAACCTACCACATCCGTCTTCGTATCAAACACATCCAAAAAACTTGCCTGATAACGTGCCAGACTACTCTCCTCCTGCTTTTGATTTAAACCTACTGTTAATAGCAAAATTGCAAAAAATACGATTGCAAAAATTCCATTTTTCTTATTTTTATCCATCTTAATCCCCATTTCTGAGCAATTTTTTATTTGTTAATTTTTTAATCTATTTACTCACAAACATTGTACATACACAAACCACATAACTTCTTACTTTTCCCAAAAACCATATTTGAAAATTCATAACTATGAAGGTACTGAATAATTACAAAACTTCATAACATTTTTCATATATGATAAAAACAATTTATTTTTATTCAGAAAAAATATTTATATAAAAAATCATTATTAATATAGCACAATTCTTTTTACTTGTTAACTATTTTTATTCATATCCAATATCTTCTTGTGCCAAATGTAGTCTCTTGGCCACATATTTTTTATTCGTGCAGGTATGCATTCTTACGAAATGCTTTTTATTCTATTAAGAAGACCTTATTCTTCCACATATTAATAGAACAAGGTCTTTCCTAAATATAAAGAAATAAAAAACTCCGCTTGGCTTTTCACATAAAATCCAAGCGGAGTTTCCTAACCTTCCATATGTAAATATTTTTCCTTCGTTGCTAATCCACCACGAATATGTCGTTCCGATTTATTCACATCGAGAACCTTTCGCACCTCTGATGCCAGACCTGCATTTACCTGTATTAATCGTTCTGTTACATCTTTATGAACAGTTGATTTACTAATCCCAAACTGCTTTGCAGCTTGCCGAACTGTTGTATTGTTGTCAATAATATAGCGTGCAATCTCCATAGCACGTTCCTCGATATATCCTTTCAAAAAATCCTCTGTCAATGCTTGTTTTTACATTGTATGCAAGGGAGTTTCTTTTATTCATTTTTTATCTGGATTTCCTTCTTAATTTCTCTTGCTTTCGCTTATACAAATATAATCTTACTCCTATGTATGATTCTTCTGCCACATTATTCTGTTCAAGCATTGCTTCTAACCTATCAATTTTCTCCTGCAAAAATTCTACTGTCAAACAATTCCTTCTATCCCATCGCTCAAACTGTGAATGAACACTGTCACAAATACTTCGCCGACTTGCAACTAATTTAGATGCCGTATCGTAGATTCTTTTTCCATTTAAATCTTTCTTACCATTTAAAACTAAAACCTCATCAATATCATTTTGCATTTTCTTTACTAATTCGGCATCCAATCCCTTATCCTGACGTACAAAAATTTCTCCGTTTCTATAATAAGCAATTGCTTCCATTTGTCTTTCATTCCACGGATTAATCGTTAAATTCTTATCTCCCCTAGCAGCATCACAACATAAAATATGATGTTTCGCATCATCATCTTTTTCTCCACCATAACACACAGCCAAGTAATTTTGATAATCCAATGCACCCTCTTTATCTTTTGTTAATGCATGATAGTGTTCGATTTTCATGCTTTCACGCCGAGGTTCTATTTTCCTCATACAATATGCACATAATCCATGCTGCTCCTGACACAAAGCTGCCCTTATTTCGTCTTTTGGCATCTGCTCAAATAAATCACGCAGTTTTTTTGAATCTTTTGGCAGTCTAATATTAACATAGCCACTCTCTGCACTATTTTTTATTTCATCTGCTTTCTTTTTGACCATGCTCGGAGTTCTTCTTTTGCGAATATAAATCATCCAAAGTCCTCCCCTTCCATCTCATATTCGGATTTCAAAGCCATAGCCTTCGGGTGTTCTTCTCCTAAAATATCAATAAGCTGTGCCAATATTTCTTTCGCTTTTGCATATTCATCCCTATCCATACATTTTTCAAATCCTTCGATTAAATTTTCTACTTTTTCAGGACGCATATGATAGCCAAGCATGTCTTTTAAAATTTCATTTACAGAAAATGCATAACTACTGCCTATATACTGTACTTCCTTCTTATCATTTATGCTAATGATATTTGCATTTTTACAGGATGAAACAATAATTGGCGAATGTGTTGCTGCAATAAATTGTACATTCGGAAATGTTTCTGTAAGTGCTTCCACAATTCTCCACTGCCATTTCGGATGTAAATTAGAATCTATTTCATCAATTAAAACAATTCCCTCTGCTTTTGGTATTTCTCCTCCAGCATCCGGATTCAAAATTGCCATACGATATGCTAAATCAATGACAAGATTCAATACAGATTGATATCCTGCACTTAAATCTTCTATTTCTTTCAGTTCGCCATTCTCAACATAGAGCAGCTTTTCAAAATAAGGATGAAAAAAAACTTCACTAACTGTATCATCATTCATAATACCCATAAATTTGGATATCATTTCTCCAAATACCTTATAATTTGTCGAAATCCGTTTCGTCCTAAAACTCGCCCACTCCATCTGCTTACACCAATCATAAATTGATAATAAATTTGATGTTGTATTTAAGCATCCCAAATATCCACAACGCCTGTCATGTAACTGCTTTCTTCTTTTTTCATGTGCATCACTTCGTGCAGAAACCCAATGTCTGGATGCCCCCTGATAACTAATCAAAGGAAACAATTTATCTTCTGTACTATTTACTAATTTCTGTGAGACAGCTAATATTTCTTTTGGAGCAATGGTGGTTCTGCTTCCTGCCGTAGCATCCTTTTTTGCTCTTATCCAATCATAATCTATTCCATCATAATTCAAAATACTTGCTACTTCTGTCGGCAGACTACTATATGATTTATTCGGAGTTCCATTACTATCTCTTATTATCTGATACCATACATCAGGTTTTAAAATATTACGGGTTGGAACATCCTCCATACCAACAAGAAAACCACCAATTGCTACGGAAGCTGCATCCAATATCGTTGTTTTTCCAACACCATTATCTCCAAGCAATAAATTAAATCCCGATTCAAAATTTAATTCCAAATGTTCAAACATTTTGAAATTAGAGATATTTAATTTTTTTAATAACATCGTTTTTCTCCTCAATCCTAACTGTACAATCCCAGTTTTTCCATATATCTGTATTTTAACACAGTACAATTTCTCCTACAATGTAAAAAATTGTAACTGTTTAGGACTTCACAGTTACAATACAAAAGATTCGCAAAAAATTAATTAAGGGAATGTTCCAATCAAAACAAAATTGAAACATTCCCCTTTTATTTTTAAATTCTTATTTTATTAACCACGCAAACCGTTCTATTTTGTTACTACTATATGAACCGTTGATTTACTAATCCCAAACTGCTTTGCAGCTTGCCGAACTGTTGTATTGTTGTCAATAATATAGCGTGCAATCTCCATAGCACGTTCCTCGATATATCCTTTCAAAAAATCCTCTGTCAATGCTTGTTTTTACATTGTATGCAGGGGATTTCTTAAATATTCTCTACATTATTTTTATTAGTGTAAACGACTTCGTATATCGTCTAAACTTCTCTTAGCTTCTTACATTGCAAAGTTTTGTCTTATACTTTACTGTTTCATTTCTCCCGATATCACACCTTGCATAACAAGACAATTCATTTTCCAATAGCTCTAATGGAGAAAATATGGATTTACCAAATGATAATTCCTAAAAATTATTCAATAGAATGTTTCAATAAAAATCAAAGAAACATTCCATTTTTCTATTAGTTCATACAATCAAATATAAAAACCTCATATTTTAACTTGTCAAAATATATCTTTTATCGCATAATACTATTTCAGGACAAATAGGACATCCACCCATACATCTGTTTCTTTTACTACAATCTAAACAAGAATGTCTAAAATAATTTCTAAAATCTTCAAAGACTGAACTATCCCATGCTTCTTTTATTGTACACTCCTTCAAATTAACTCCCCACCTCTGTTCTTGATTATCAAAACTACATGGCAGCATCTTCATATCTGCTGTTATATACGCAGACCATCTTGCAGCCTCACATGTATCAAGACTGTCTAAATCTATATTACCAAAATTATTTACAAATACTGGTACTGTACATGAATCAAATCCCACCTTATATTCTAACTTTTCCTCAGAAATATACTTCATTAGCTTAAGAAAATCTTTATTTTCTAAATGAATCACCTTTTCAAAACTCCCTAATCCAACTGGTTTATGAAGCAAAAAGATAATGGCATTAATTCCTTTTGGAAATAACTTTCCTTTTAATCTATCAAACGCTTCACCTATTGATTCATTATTTAAAACATAATGAATATTTGTTTTCACACCTGCTTTTATTAATGTTTCTATTGCTTTTATTGTATAATCACTTCTATACCAACTAACAGCAACTGCTCCACAATATTTCTTACACAATTCAGCAATTTCTTTCGTCATTCCCAGCCCCGACGTCGTAAAATTAGGAACTATTCTATATTCTCTGCAAATCTTTAAAATTTCTTCAAAATTCTCATGTTGGTCTGGGTCTCCACATCCCCCTAATGCAAATTGATATGTCTGATTTTTACATTGCTCTGCAATCATTTTAAAATCTTCTATTTTCATATTTGCATGATTGGAATGAAGACCATCCTGATAACATTCTATTCCTGCTTCTATGCAAAGTCCACTTTTACCATGAATACAATGTCCCATAATTCCAACATCGAGAAGTTCTGGAAAAGATGCCATAAATGGGTCTTTACCTGTATCTTTTCCATCTACTATCACACCACTTCGGACATATTTTCCTGTTTTTTCATCAAAACACGAAATAAAATTTCTATCTTTTCTAACTTTCATTTCATCCTACCTTTAATATGACAAATCACCATCTATTTCAATGAAACTTTCCTCCCCATTTTCTTTCATAATTTGCCATATTTCTTCAAAAACACCTGCATAATTATATTCACATTCCTCATAATTTATTCCACCACAATAAATAGACTTTCCTTCTGCTAATGCCGCTCTCACTTTCTGTTGTGTATCTTCACTTCCAAAATCCCAGTCTTCCTCAAACAATTCTTGAATCTCTGCCTCTGTACTTTCAGGAGTCAATATCGGTTTTCCAAAAAAATTATTTTCAATATAATTTAACAGTGCTTCTTTCTGTTTTTCATTCATCTTTGAATTTTTTGCCAAAATAAAACTACTGCTACTCGAATTTGTTACAAAATCTGTTCTTATTTTCATAATACAATCTCCTTTATATACTTATTGTATATATTATATACTATTAGTAACTTTATTGCAAGTAATATTTATTGTATACTTTTAATATCTTTCATATATACTCAAAGGAGAATAAAATTTGGAATCAGAAGATTATGGTACTTTAATAAAAAATTTAAGATTAAAAACAGGTTTAACACAAAATCAAGTTGCAGAAGCACTTGGCGTCACTCCCGGCTATATTAGTAATGTTGAAAATAACCGAACTGCAATGTCATTACGTATATTAACTTATTACGCAAAACTTGTAGACTGTTCTCTGGATTCATTAGTAGGTGAACTAGAACCCGAATATTCTGAAACAGCCCTAGACCGAAAATTATACGAATTAATACTCAAACTAGATATAGATACAAAAGAAAAGCTATTAAATACTCTTGAAATTTGGATATCCTAATCAACAATTAAAATAAACTATGTTCTTTCTCTCTCATTTTCTAAATCATAAACACCCCTTATTTAACTATATCCTGACTACAACACAAAAAAGGACACCTTCCTAGTTCTCACTTGGAAAGTGTCCTTTAAGATACAAAATTATATGAAATTGAACTCACTTACATAAGCTGATTTTTGCATTGTTACGCATTATCTATATAGGCGGTGATTGAAAATCACGCCTGCGCCACACGCGGTCACGAAGT
>CAYMHX010000085.1:0-9228 GCA_964390325.1 uncultured Roseburia sp.
TTATCCACTGGTTTGACTGGGGCTGGTTCCACGATTGGTTCTGGCTTGAGTGTTGACTCCAAATTTTCTTCTAAGTCAAAACCAAGAAAATCTAAATCTAAAATATCTTCTTTTGTATCATCCGTTACTTCTTCTTTTATTTCTTCTCTTATCTCAGGTTCATAGAAATTATCTTCTCTTGTTTCTTTATACTTAACGCTCGCCTGCTGCGTACTTCTGACTGCTTCTTGAATTGCTTCGGTATTAATCTTAGCAATATGGTCTGCAAGACGTTCAATTTCTTCCTGAAAACCAGAAAGTCTTTTTGCTAATTCTTTTACTCTGTCATTGATAGATGCTTCCAAATCATTTAATTCTATAAATAAACGGTCTTGTGTTTCTTTCGTTTTATTTATTGTAACCTTAGCAATTGCTTTCTGTGCCTTAATAATTTCTTCTAAATTATCGCTTTTCTGAGAATTATTTTCCAAAGCTTGTACTTGTTGGGAAAGCTGTTCTAATCTCTTTTTCAGAAGGATATACGATGCCTTTTCCGACTTGTGAATGTTTTCATACCGTTCCCCATTCACCAAATCCTTTTGATTTACGCAATCCACCATAGCACTTACAGCCAAGCACAAAGATACTAAAATTCCAACGCCAAATCCCACAAGCAATGTGATACTCTGCGGCATATGAAGCATTACATATAATTCTGCTAAAAATAACCCGCCTGCAAGAATTACTGCGAATATTAGCTTACCTTTTCCGCCACTTTTCTTTGAAATCTTTTCCATAATCCTCATCTCCTTGGTAAAATGTATTTTTATAGGTAACTATTCGGTGATGGGTAGTTTACGCAAGTTCTAATGCAATTTCCATCATCTTTCCGAAACCAACCTGACGTTCTTCGGAACTTAATTCTTCTCCTGTATAAAGATGGTCTGAAATGGTAAAAAGACAAAGTGCTTTCTTTCCTGCTTTTGCTGCATTCATATACAAAGCTGCTGCTTCCATTTCAACTGCAAGAACACCCATCGATTTCCACTTATCATTCGCTGTTTCATCGGCATTATAGAATGGATCAGATGATAAAACATTACCAATCACAACCCTTGTTCCCTGCTCCTTTGCTGCCTCAATCGCTTTCTGCATTAATCCATAATCTGCAATCGGTGCAAATGTTCCCGGAAGTCCATACTGTGATGCATAATTAGAATTAGTACAAGCACCCATTCCAATTACTATATCCATTAACTTTAATTCATCACTAAATCCGCCTGCTGAACCAATACGAATAATATTTTCTACTCCATAAAAATTAAATAATTCATAAGAATAAATTCCAATTGACGGCATCCCCATTCCAGAACCCATAACAGAAATTTCCTTTCCCTTATAAGTACCTGTATAGCCTAAAATATTTCGCACAGAGGTCACCAGTCTTGGATTTTCCAAGTATGTTTCTGCGATATATTTCGCACGAAGCGGGTCTCCCGGCATTAAAACTGTTTTTGCAAAATCGCCTTCTTTTGCATTAATATGAGGTGTTGGTATCATAAGTCCATTCTCCTTTCGCTGTTACTATATTTTTATTCTACCCTATAATAGACACTTTGAAAAGCAATCTTTTTCTTACCAAAAGAAATCTCCAAACCATCCTCCATTCTCAGGTTGAGAATTATCATCGTAGGAATTTTGGTCCTCCATTTGATGTTCATAATTGGATGGTCTATCATTTAATGTTCCATTATCTGATGGCCTGTCGTTCGGTGTATCATTTTCTGACGGTTTATCATTTGGTGTATCATTTTCTATCGGTTTGTCATTTGATGTTTCCTGCTCATCTGACCACCAGTTATCAAACCACGAATCCCAAAAATACTGATGTTGTCCACAAGTTTCTTCCAAATCCACCGGAAGTACATACTGGCTGTCTGTGGTTCCTTGCGTTGCTTCTTTTAAATAAACACGATTTTCGATTACACTATCCGGACAATAACTTCCTGCTGCAGCCTCCGATACCGTACAAATTGCAACACTGATATGGCAATCACAATATTCCACAGGAGCCGTTCCAACCCCATAATACTCCCTTCGTGCCATATTTCCACTAACCGTATTTTCACACAAACCCTCTATTGCAAGATTTCCACATTTGGTACAAATAGTAACCTGTGTCAAATTACTTGTATCGGTAATCGGAAGATTTGTTTTTTCCGCATGTGCTTCCTTCATAATTTTTCGCCAGATTTTTTTTACATAACTACTGTTTGTCTGAGCAGAATTATCATCATATCCTCCCCAAACTCCACAAGTATAATAAGAAGAAAATCCAACAAACCATAAATCCTTTTTATCATTGGTTGTCCCACTTTTTCCTGCAAGTGTTAAACCACTGACCGCTGCACTTGTTCCGGTTCCTTCTGTTATGACATCCTCCATTGCGCTCGTAAGCAATTCTGCCGTTTCGCTGCTTATAATCTGTTCATAATCACCATAATTTCTTAACAAAATCCTTCCATCATGGTCTACAACTTTGCTATAAAAATATGGTTCTATATATTGTCCACTCTTTGCAATCGCATTATACGCCCCAGTAATTTCTAAATTTGTAACACCATTATAGGTTCCCCCAATTGCAAGTGATTCATACATATCTGCTGTCGTCAATGTAGAAATACCAAATTTTTGTAGACAATTGTATACTTCTTCCATTCCTACTGTTTGAAAGGTTTTTAGTGCTACAATATTACTAGAATCTGCAATCGCCTCACGAATGGTTGTCATTCCATGATAAGTTCCATCGGAGTTACGAATTTCTGTTCCATCAGAATAGGTATATGGTGCATCGTCTATCACTGTTCCTAAAGAAATCTCTCCACTTTCAAGTCCCGCTGCATACTCTCCAATTACTTTAATGACAGAACCGGGCTGTCTTATGGCATCAGTTGCACGATTATAGGCAAGACTATTCTTTTTCTCCTGACTACTTCCGACAATGGCTCTAACCGCACCATTGGAAGTATCTGTTACCACAATCGAAATTTCCTGATTATCGGTATACCACTCCTTACTAAGAGCCACATTTTCACATATCTCCTGCAAATTAGTATCTAAGGTCGAATGAATAATCAAACCATCATTATAAATCATATCCCATGCTTTTTCTTCGTCATAGTCATATTCTTCCATTAAATCTTCTACAATCTGCAAAAGCAATGCATCTTCAAACCAAGAAAATACACGCATTCCTCTATTTTCTGAATCCGTATTTAATCCCGCAATCACATCCTCAATCAGTGCCTGTCCATATTCTGTACTTGTAATATACCCTTGTTTTAACATTGCACTTAATACCAGTTTTTGTCTTTCTATACTTTCTTCGGGATGTGTAAGCGGATTATAGCTCGACGGATTTTTTGTAATTCCTGCCAATAATGCAGACTCTGCTAAAGATAGCTGTGAAACATCTTTTCCAAAATAATACTGCGCCGCCACCTGAACACCTCTCGTACCGCCGCCTAAATTAATCGTATTCAAATAATTTTCCAAAATCCATTCCTTAGAATACCGATTTTCCAATCGGATTGCCAAATACTGCTCTTGAATTTTTCTGCACAGCTTATCATAAAAACTACTTTCGCTCATCCAGTCTGTAAATACATTATTTTTTAATAACTGCTGTGTAATCGTACTTGCTCCCTGTGAAAACTTTCCATTTGCAATACCAGTCCAAAAGGCTCTTACAATTCCCTGCAAATCAATTCCGTTATGACTGTAAAATCTGCTGTCTTCAATCGCAATAAATGCCTCCTGCAAATCTCTTGGAATATTTTCTAACTCCACATAAATACGATTGGATTCTGTTACATAAAGTGTATTGATTACTTCTTCATCTTTATCTAAAATAGTACTCAAATACCCTTCCGGTGCGGCATCCACCTCTGAAAGATTTGGTGCTTTTATAATCTGTATTATAATAAAAATAGCAACTATTGCAACCAAACTTCCTATTACGGCACCACAAATAAGTAAAATTTGTTTTGACTTTTTATTTTCCATAATTACCTCCAAGAAACAAAACTCTCACTCTATAGTATTCTGCTAGAATAAAAATCCAACCATCCATTATTCCTTTTAATAATTCAAACATAGCATAAACAATTTTTTATTACAAGAAGTGAACAAAAAAATTTTGGTACTATGTCAAGAAAAAGGTTACTGTTCACATAGCAACTACTCACTTGCTGATTTGCTGCGTAAGAAAGTGAGTCAAGAGTTGATTTTTGCTTCGCGAAGCGAATTTGCATGCAAAAGGAGTCTGCTCACACCTGAATCATGTTCTTTTGTTCAAAACAGCGATTCAATACATGTTTCTTACTAAACTTGTCCATAAACGAACCCATCTTTTGTTCTCCTTTGAAATATAAGATTAAACCACACATTTGCGCACTATGATACCATATTTTATTTTGATCAACAAACTAATTCTATTGTAAAATATCAGATTTTCATATAATTTTGAGTTTCTGTTTTTTTTTATGATATAGTTCGTTTTTGTTTATTGACGAGATAAATTGCATACCATATAATATAAATTGTGTTTCTTAATGAAACTATTGCAGCTATTGATATATATTACAAATAAATACGAAAGAGGAATTACTATGAATCATGATGAATATGGTCTTTTGATTTTGGAAGAAGCACAGGGTGTTTCTTATATTGTTGATATGGAAAGTTATGAAATGATTTATTTAACACGTGCCGGAATGCAGGCATTTGGTTTGGAAAAAAAGGAGGATTATATCGGGAAAAAATGTTATAAACTTTTGCAGGGATTCGATAAACCGTGTCCTTTTTGTACAAACGAACATTTAAAGGTAGGCGAACATCTTAGATGGGATTTTCACAATAAACACTTAGACAAATGGTTTACCTTAGATGATACTATGGTTATCATAGATGGAAGAAAGTGCCGTGTAGAAACTGCTACGGATAGGACAGAGGTAGTACGATTATCAAATCAGCTTTCTATGGAAGCCGCTCTGATGAAGTGTCTGAATATGCTTGTTATGACAGAAGATATCAAGGTAGGGATACAGTCTTTTTTAGAGATAATCGGAAACTATTATGGTGCAAATCGTTCCTATGTATTTGAATTTGACTTAGAAAGACAGATTATGAATAATACTTTCGAATGGTGTCTTGAAGGAGTTTCTGCAGAAATCGATAATTTACAGAATCTTCCTATAGAAGTCGTAGATAACTGGATAAAAAAGTTTAAAAATGTCGGCGAGTTTTATATTACTGCTTTGGATAATGATGTTGATAAAGATTCTGATGAATATCGTATTTTGGAAGCACAGGGAATTTACAGTTTGATGGCTGCACCATTAATAAAATATGGACAAATTATAGGTTTTATTGGTGTAGACGATCCAACACAGAAGACAGATGACATTTCCCTTTTACGCAGTTCTGCAGACATCATGGTGATAGAAATGGAAAAGAACCGTATGACAATCGAATTGGAAGATGCATTAAAAAAAGCAAATGATGCGAATAATGCAAAATCTTTCTTTCTTTTTAATATGTCACATGATATACGGACACCAATGAACGCTGTTACGGGATTTATCCGTATTGCAATGGAACATGCAGAAAACCCAAAAGTAATTGATGCTTTAAAGAAAGCCGATTTATCCAGTCGTCATATGTTGTCTATATTAAATGATGTTTTAGATATGTCCCGCATTGAAAGTGGAAAAATGGAATTTAAGCAACATAACATTGTTCCATTAGACCATATTAAAAATATCATGGCAATGTACAAACAGTCAATGGATGATAAAGGTATTCATTTTCGTTTAGAGTATGAAAACTTGCCGGAAATGGTTTTAGGAGATGAAACCAGAATATCACAGGTAATTGGAAATCTTTTAAGTAATGCTATAAAATTCACACCTAGAGGCGGTAAAATTGTATTTCGAGTGGAATGCCTGGGAATCGATGATGATGGAAATTATGATTTTTCTGTACATATCATAGATACCGGAATAGGAATGTCTAAAGAATTTTTAGAAAAAGTATTTGAACCATTTGAGCGTGAAAAGACTGCAACAGCCAGCGGAATACCGGGAACAGGTATCGGACTTTCGCTTGCAAAGAAAATTGCAGAAGCTATGAACGGAGCCTTACAGGTGAAAAGTGAAAAAGGCGATGGTTCAGAATTTATTTTTTCATTTAAAGCCGGACATCCAAAACAGTCGGCAGAAAATGCGGAGTTTGCATCACCGGAAATTTCAGTTGATTTTACAGGAAAGAGAATCCTTTTAGTAGAGGATATTGATTTAAATCGTGAAATTGCAGTAGAAATTCTATCTTCTGAAGGCTTTGAAGTAGAGGAAGCGGAAGATGGTTCTATTGCAGTAGAAATGCTCAGGAAATCGAAACCGGGATATTATGATTGTGTACTTATGGATATTCAGATGCCAATTATGAATGGATATGAGGCTACACGCGTCATTCGGACATTAGAAAATCCACTCATCGCAAATATTCCAATTATCGCAATGACAGCGAATGCTTTTGAAGAAGATAAAAAACAAGCATTTGATGCGGGAATGAACGGACATGTTGCCAAACCAATAGAGGTACAAAATTTATTAAAAATATTAAGTAATACCCTTTGTTGTTAAAATGTAATCTGTATAGAGGGTTATCGAAAAATGACATACAACATATAGCATATAATATCACTTTAAAACAACTATATATTGTATGTCATTTCTATTTTCTAATAACCCTCTACCAATATTATAACTATTAAGCTTTTACTTACAGCCATTTTATCTCTTTATTTTCTGTAACGGCTCATCACACGCAATAATTCATCTGTATCAATCGGCTTTGAAACATGTTCATTCATTCCAGCCATTTTTGCAGCACGAACATCTTCTGCAAATGCATTTGCCGTCTGTGCAATAATAGGAATTGTTTTCGCCTCCGGATGACCGGAACGCCGAATTTCTTTTGTTGCATCTATTCCATTCATAATCGGCATCATAACATCCATCAATATAATATCATAAGTTCCAGGCAATGCATCAATAAACATATCCAATGCCTCCTTACCATTCACTGCTTCACTTACAATACATCCGGCTCCCAGCAGAACTTCTTTTTCAAATTCCATATTAAGCTCATTATCTTCTACCAGTAAAACTTTCATACCTTCTGTATTAATTAAAATGTTATTCGTTTCACTTACGTTCTGATGATGTTCTTCATTTGAAATCGACAATTCTAATTCTATCGTTATTGTACTGCCTACATCTATTGTACTTTCTACCGCAATCGTTCCGCCCATCTTATCTAACATTCCTTTTACGATAGACATACCCAAACCGGTTCCGGCATATTTTGTTCTGGCACCGCTGTTATTTTCCTGTGTAAATGCATCAAATAAACGCTTTTGGAAGTCCTCGCTCATACCAATACCCGTATCTTTGACAATGAAGCGAAATTTTACCCTCTCTTTATTTGAAAAAACTTCTTCAACAATAAAATCTATGTTTCCATCTGTTGTATATTTTACGGAATTTCCCAAAACATTTAACAGAACCTGTCTAATATGCAGTTCACTTCCCATCACATGGTCATGAGAAATTTTTGAAAAATCTGTACTAAACTCTATATTACCACCCTCTAACTGC
This sequence comes from uncultured Roseburia sp., assembly GCA_964390325.1. Taxonomy (GTDB): domain Bacteria; phylum Bacillota; class Clostridia; order Lachnospirales; family Lachnospiraceae; genus Roseburia. The sequence goes on from CAYMHX010000085.1 coordinate 7,701, forward strand.
CCCTGTATAATGGAACAGCAGGTACTTAGAAGCGAACTTATTGAAAAATCTTCATTGGCAAATTCCATTTTTCCTGCTTCAAGACGACTGATATCCAAAACATCATTTATCAGGCTAAGCAGATGTTTGGAAGACATTTGAATTTTATCTAAGCTGTCTTTTAAAATATCCGGATTATCCATATGCTTATTCGCTCTCGTCAGCATACCCATAATTCCGTTAATCGGTGTACGAATATCATGAGACATATTTGACAGGAATACAGATTTTGCGGCATTTGCTTCTTTTTCAATCTCAAGCTGGGCTAACATCTCCACCCTGTCATGTGATTCCGTCACATCTCGTCCTAAAATATGGGCTATTGGTTCACCGCTTTCATTGACTCCCATAAAAACATTGACTTCATTCCATTTTTTCTGTCCTTTCATAATAGAAATATACTCTAAACTGCCGACAAAGCCGCTTTCATAAGCATGTGAACGCAATACCTCATAAGAAGTAAGTGCTCGAAATCTCTCTATATATGCCAAATCAATATATTTTAATTTTTCTTCAAATGCAGAAACATAATCACTGCTTGACTGTAAAAGCTGTATATCACCCTTTAAACCATTTCCTGCAATCAAGCTGTATTTTCCTGTCTGTAAATTTAAAATGATATTATAACCACACATCATTTTTGTCAGCTCCAGGAATATCTTATCCTTTGCCGCTGCAGCTTTCAACTCATTTACAATATCCTTATTTACCTTATCTGCATAACTCGTCCGGACAAACATGTTAATCACATCTCCCAGCAATTGTGCTGAAGCAGTAATTTCTTCGTGTGTTCTAATATTTACTTTTCGAAGTGCCTTTATATAAATTTCTTCATCAATTCCCAATTCTCTGGCTGTTTTACGAAATGCATCTTCGTCTGGTTTTTCCGGAAGTATCTGACCTCCTAAAATATTCCCCAAAACAGTTCCATCCGTTAATGTAATAGGAATAGCGAAATCAATTAATCCCGCATGACAAACATAAACCCCTTTTCCTTCTCTGTCACATTTTGCACATCTTTCCTTCCCCTCAGCACTGCGGCGTGTAAGATTAATACAAAAATCTGTAAAATTATAACAATCGGATATATACTCCCCATCTGCTCCAACTGCCACCGTAGCAAGACCTGTACTCTTTGCCCAATTACTCATAATTGCTTTAAATTCCTGCATATTACAAAAATCTTCTATCTTTAACATATAACTCATCTCCGTATATACTAATGCTGCTATTTCTTATACATCTGAAAGTATAACATAAAACTCTATTTTCTTCTACTTAACTTTCGTTTTTATCCAAATAATTTATAAAACCATATGGTCAACTTGCCGAAAATATAGTATACTTATCATAAATTTTTGGTAATTATCATAAATTGCTTTGTAACTATTCAGTAGGTCTGTGCATTTACTGCACAGACCGTGAGAAAATGAGTCAGGAGTGAGCAAACCCCATCAGCGCAGCTGATTTTTAATGGGTTTGCGAATCG
>CAYMHX010000086.1:0-9218 GCA_964390325.1 uncultured Roseburia sp.
CTTCGTGACCGCGTGTGGCGCAGGCGTGATTTTCAATCACCGCCTATATATATGTTCGGCGATAAAAAACTACGCCTCATATATAGACCCTCCGGGGGATGCACACACATGCGTATAAGGAATTTGTCACTTCGTGACCGCGTGTGGCGCAGGCGTGATTTTTAATCACCGCCTATATATAATTAAGGAACATTATAAAGAGGTTTTAAAAAAAAGATGTACGATTGTATTGTAATTGGTGCAGGAGTTGCAGGTGCTGTGGCAGCCAGAAAATTAGCAGAGGAAGCAGGAAAAAAGGTACTTATCATAGAAAGAAGAAATCATATTGGCGGTAATTGTTATGATGTTGCAGATGAATATGGTATTTTAATTCACGAATACGGTCCGCATATTTTTCATACAAATTTAGAAGAAGTATATGAATTCTTTTCGCGTTTTACAAAATGGTATGCTTTTGGGCACAAAGTAGTTGCAAAGGTGGGAGAAAATTTAATTCCGGTACCGTTTAACTTAAATACATTACATATGGTTTTTGACGAAGAAAAGGCTGCACGTTTAGAAAAGAAGTTGATTGCAGAATATGGAGAAGGAAGCCGTGTACCGATAATGAAGCTTCGAGAGAATGAAGATGAAGATGTTCGAGAAATTGCACAGTATGTCTATGAAAATATTTTCTTAAAGTATACGATGAAGCAGTGGGGACAAAAACCAGAAGAAATCAGTTCAGAAGTAACAGGTCGTGTTCCGGTATTAATATCTTATGATAACCGTTATTTTCAGGATAAATATCAGGGTGTGCCAAAGGATGGATTTACACCAATGTTTGAGCGGATGCTTGACCATGCAAATATCGAAGTGCTGTTAAATACAGATTGTAAAGAATTGTTAAGCTTTACAGAAGATGGAATTTACTTTAAGGGAGAAGTGTTTAAAGGAGAAGTGATTTATACAGGTGCATTGGATGAGCTGTTTGACTGTGAGTTTGGCAGACTTCCGTATCGTTCTTTGGATTTTAAGTTTGAACATTTGAATATAGATTCTTATCAGGGACATAGCGTAGTAAATTATACAGTGAGTGAAGATTTCACTAGAATTACGGAATTTAAGTATTTGACAGGACAGTTGGATGCGAAAGGTACTACGATTGTAAAGGAATATCCGTTTGCTTATACAGGTGCAGAAGGTGAAATTCCGTATTATGCAATTATGAATGAAGAAAATAATGCATTATATGAACGTTACAAAGCGTTAGTAGATGGATATAAGAATTTTCATTTGTTAGGTCGTTTGGCAGAATATAAATATTATAATATTGATGCTATGGCAAAGAAAGCATTTGATTTGGTAAATCAAATGTAAATATATTGAAGATTGAGAGGTAAATATGAAATTATTAACATTTGCAGTTCCATGTTATAATTCGGCAGCCTATATGGAGAAGTGTATTGAATCATTACTCCCGGGTGGTGAAGATGTTGAAATTATTATTGTAAATGATGGTTCGACAAAGGATAATACTGCAGAAATTGCAGATGCGTATGCAGAAAAATATCCGACGATTATTAAAGCCGTTCATCAGGAAAATGGCGGTCATGGAGAAGCAGTTAATGCTGGAATCCGTAATGCAACAGGACTTTATTTTAAGGTTGTAGATAGTGATGATTGGGTAGATTTGGAATCTTATACAAAGATTTTGGAAAAATTAAGAGAATTGGCAGGCGGCGAAACAATGCTGGATATGTTGATTTCTAATTATGTATATGAAAAGGAAGGTGCAAAGCATAAAAAAGTGATGCGTTACAGTGCCGTTCCAAAAAATAAAATGATTACATGGAAAGATACCATGTTTTTTAAGGGACAGTATATTTTAATGCATTCGGTAATTTATCGTACACAATTGCTTCGTGAATGTGGACTTAAATTGCCAAAACATACCTTTTATGTAGATAATATTTATGTTTATAAGCCGCTTCCAATGGTAAAAAATATGTACTATCTGGATGTGGATTTTTATCGTTATTTTATTGGCAGAGATGACCAGTCTGTAAATGAAAAAGTAATGATTGGACGTATTGACCAGCAGATTAAAGTGAATAAGATTATGATAGAAGCGTTTGACCTTTGGAAAATTCAGGATAAAAAACTGCGGAAATATATGTTTAATTACTTGGAAATTATTACGGTAGTTTCTACAATTATGTTGATTCGTTCCGGAACAGAGGAAAATTTAAAGAAGAAAAGAGAGTTATGGAAATATATTAAAGAATATGATATCCGTCTATTCCACAAATTAAGAAAAGGAATTATGGGAAATACGATGAATTTGCCTGGAAAAGCAGGAAGAAAAATTTCTGTTGCAGCATATAAGCTTTCTCAGAAGGTAGTCGGATTTAACTAACGTGAGGAGTCATTTATGTATAAAAAAGAGAAGCGAAGCTGGATGAAACATTTGGACTTCACTTTGTTGGATATTGGGTTGGTACAGCTTGCATTTCTTGTTTCCTATGCAATCCGTTTTGAACTTGGATGGGCATATGGAAATGAACTGTATTGGCATTTAACAATTGTGACAGTATTAATACAGATTTGTATTACTTTTTTTGCAGAACCTTATAAAAACATTTTGCGGAGAGATAAGGCACAGGAATTGCGGGCAGTTGTGGGACAATTTACAATGCTTTTTCTTGGAATTGTTCTTTTTATGTATGCAACACAGCAGTCTGCGGCGTATTCCAGACAGATGTTGTTTGGATTTTGGGGTCTATCCATGTTTTTTTGTTATTTGGGGCATATCACATTAAAACTATTTGTGAGAAAACGAATTGTTGAAGATAAGAACCGTTCTCTTATGCTTTTGATAACTACAAATGATAAAGTAGAAAAATGTCTGATAGATTTTGAGCATACTTTGTATCGGAATTATGTGATTAAAGGAGTGGTAATTACCGATGCAGATAGAGAAGGAGATATTATCAGAGAAATACCTGTGGTAGCAAATGCAGACAATTTTATGGATTATATTCGCATGGATGTAGTGGATGAGGTATTTATTAATGGTGATAATATTGGAAAAAGTGAGGCATTAGCAGCGGAGCTGTTAGAAATGGGAATTACGGTACACTTTAAACTGGCACATGAGTCTGAGCTTCGACCAAGTAAGGTTGTGGAAAAATGCGGTCCCTATTTGGTTTTAACTTCCAGTATGTGTATTGCAACACCAAGACAGCTATTTATCAAACGTTGTATGGATATTGCAGGTGGCGTTGTGGGTTTAATGATAACGGCAGTAGCATTTGTTATTTTTGCACCAATAATTAAGAAGCAGTCGCCGGGACCGATTTTATTTTCGCAGATTCGTGTCGGAAAAAATGGAAGACAGTTTAAAATTTATAAATTCCGTTCGATGTATACCGATGCAGAGGAACGCAAAAAAGAATTAATGGAAAAGAATGAAATGAAGGGATTTATGTTTAAAATGGAGGACGACCCTCGTATTTTTCCGATTGGGAAATTCATGAGGAAATATTCCATTGATGAACTCCCGCAGTTTTTTAACGTGTTAAGAGGAGATATGAGTCTGGTTGGGACAAGGCCTCCGACATTGGATGAATTTGAACGTTATGAGGCACATCACAGGGCCAGATTAAGCAATAAGCCGGGATTAACAGGTATGTGGCAGGTCAGCGGAAGAAGTAAGATAACCGATTTTGAAGAAGTAGTGAGCTTAGATACGGCTTATATTTCTAATTGGAATCTTGCGATGGATGTAAGAATTTTATTAAAAACAGTAAAAGTAGTGCTTCTTGGACGAGGTGCAGAATAGTGGTTATCATAGGGCAGGAAATTGTATTTGATGCAATTTCCTGTTCTTGTTTAAAGGTCTTGTTTTATGGTAGTATGTCTTTTAGTAGTCAGAGAAAATAAGGAGCATAGTTTATGAAAGATTTAACAATCGCTATCGTGTCTTATCACAACGAGGAAGATGTAAAAAAAGCAGTAGAATCGATTGAGAAACAGACACCAAAAGAGATAGAAAAACAAATTTACATTATTGATAATGCAGAGCCTCCTGAATTTGAATTAAAGGTTTTGCAAAAGAAATATAAAGATGTAACTTATATTTCAACAGGAAAAAATCTTGGTTTTGGAGGCGGTCATAATACGGTTTTGAAACAATTGAATTCAAAGTATCATGCAATTGTCAATCCGGATATTCTTTTAAAAGAAGATAGTTTTTCAAAGTTAATGGATTTTATGAAGGAGGAAAGCATTGGGATGTGCGTTCCTCGTCTGGTTAATGAAGAAGGAGAATTATTGGCAGTATACCGTAGAGATTTAACAGTATGGGATATGTTTATCCGTATGTTTTTAAAAAAAGCGTTTAAAAAACGGCAGGCATATCATACCATGCAGGATGCCGATTATACCAAACCGTTTGATGTGCCGTTTGCACAGGGAAGTTTTTTGTTAATTCGGACAGAACTGTTTCAAGAATTAGGTGGTTTTGATGAGAGATTTTTTTTGTATATGGAAGATGCAGACCTTTGTAAGCGGGTAAATCAAGTATCACGTTTGTCTTATTGCCCGTATACGGAAGTCATTCATAAGTGGGAAAAAGGTTCTTCCAAAAATGGAAAGTTATTTAAACTTCATGTACAGTCGATGGTTACTTATTTTAAAAAATGGGGGCTATTGTGAAAAATAAATTTTTTAAATACGAATTTATTCGTATTGCAAATATTGTGCCTACGGCACAAAGTTTGCAGGTATTGGAAAGGTATGGTTATTATTATGAGACGAATTTCGGTTGCAATGGTTTCTTATCAGGGAGCAAAGTATATAAAAGAACAGTTGGATTCGATTTTAGTGACATTAGGAGCAGACGATGAAATTATTATTTCCGATGACGGTTCAACAGATGGGACAAGAGAAATCATTACGGAATATCAGAAGAAAGACAGTAGAATTTATTTGGTTGACGGACCAAGGTCCGGTGTGAAAGCAAATGTGGAAAATGCTCTGCGTATGTGTCAGGGAGAATATATTTTTTTATCAGACCAAGATGATATTTGGATGCCTGATAAGGTAGAACGAGTGATGGCTGTTTTTAAAGAAAAAGGAGTTGGTTTGGTTGTGCATGATGCAATTGTGACCGATGGAACTTGTGAAGAAGTGATATTGGACTCTTTTTATAGTTTAAAAGGTTCTGGAGCAGGATTCATAAAAAATATTTGGCGAAATACTTATATCGGCTGCTGTATGGCTTTTAAACGAGAACTCTTAGAAGAAGTATTGCCAATTCCATCTTATATTGAAATGCATGACCAGTGGATAGGGGTTATCAATGACAAATTAAATAGAGGAACCTACTTTATGCCGGATAAACTTTTAAAATATAGACGGCATGGAAAGAATGCATCGGGAATGTCACATTATGGAGTTTTTCGTATGATAAAAAATAGAGTTTTCTTTATTTGGGCATTATTTAGGAAGGGAAAATCTTAGTGAAAATAAAAAACTATGAAATTTTTCACTTTACTTTACGAAAATGTATGGTATTATGGTAGATATTGAAAAATTTGTAGGGTAACGGAGGATGAATGTATGAGCAGCGGGCTTGAAATCAGATGGCACGGCAGAGGCGGACAGGGTGCAAAGACAGCAGCACTGTTATTAGCAGACGTGGCATTTAAAACAGGACAATATGTACAAGGATTTCCAGAATATGGACCAGAACGAATGGGAGCACCGATTACGGCTTATAACCGTATCAGCAAAGAGGTAATTCGTGTACATTCCAATATCTATACACCGGATTTAGTGGTAGTAGTAGATGAAACATTGTTACATTCTGTAAATGTAACAGCAGGTTTAAAAGAAGAAGGAGCAATTATTGTAAATACTCCAAAGACAGCAGAAGAAATCAAACCATTTTTAAATGGATATCAGGGAAAAGTTTTCACGGTAGATGCAAGAAGAATTTCCGTAGAAACATTGGGAAAATATTTCCCAAATTCACCAATGCTTGCGGCAGCAGTTGCAGTCAGCGGTGTGATGAGTCAGGAAGAGTTTTTAAAAGAAATGAGAGAGTCTTACCAGCATAAATTTGCAAAGAAACCGGAAGTAATCGAAGGAAATATGCAGGCATTGACTATGACATTAAAAGAGCTTGCACCAGCATTAGCAGAAGCTTAGGGAAAGGTAAATTACGATTTATGAGAACAGATATTACAAAAATAAATGAACAGACACCACATCAGGAATTAACAGAAGGCTTGATGATTTTTGCAGGTGGTACGTCAAAACTTTTTCATACAGGTGAGTGGAGAACCAGTACACCAATTTTCCATGCAGATTTGTGCAAACAGTGTTTACTTTGTGCACCAGTCTGCCCAGATTCCTCAATTCCTGTAACAGACAGTAAACGAGGCGATTTTGACTATGACCATTGTAAGGGCTGTGGTATTTGTGCCAAAGTATGTCCTTTCAATGCGATTGAGATGAAATAATAGATAAAAAGAATGAATTGCTCAGAAATGAGGATTGGAATGGAGAAAATTATGCAGAAAAAAGATAGAATGTCAGGAAATGAAGCGGTTGCATATGCAATCAAACAGATTAATCCGGATGTTATGCCAGCATTTCCTATTACACCTTCAACAGAGATACCACAGATGGTTTCTACTTATATCGCAAATGGAGAAATGGATACGGAATTTATTCCGGTAGAAAGTGAACATTCAGCAATGAGTGCTGCAATCGGTTCACAGGCAGCAGGAGCAAGAACTTTAACAGCGACTTCTTCCGCAGGATTAGCTTTGATGTGGGAGGAATTATTATTAGCAGCATCAAATCGTATGCCATTAGCATTAGCATTGGTAAACAGAACTTTATCAGGACCAATTAATATCAACTGTGACCATACAGACGGTATGGGTGCAAGAGATACAGGTTGGATTCAGATTTATTCAGAAAACAATCAGGAAGCCTATGATAACTTTATTCAGGCATATCCAATTGCAGAAAATAAAAATGTACATATTCCAATTATGATTTGTCAGGATGGTTTCATTACAAGCCATGCTGTAGAAAATATTGAATTATTAGAAGATGCAGATGTAAAGAATTTTGTAGGTGAATATGAACCGGAAGAATTTTTATTAAATCCTGGTAAGCCAATTGCAGTTGGACCATATTCGATTTCTAATTATGCAATGGAAGCCAGAAAAAATCAGGAAATTGCTTTGGAAAATGCAAAAGAAGTAGTCTTGGAAGTAGCAGCAGAATACGAAAAGATTTCCGGTAGAAAATATGGTTTATTTGAAGAATATAGAACCGAAGATGCAGATTATATTATGTTAATCATGGGTTCAGCAGCAGGAACAGCAAAACAGGCAGTGGATGATTTAAGAGAACAGGGCAAAAAAGTCGGTGTTTTAAAGCTTCGTCTGTTTCGTCCATTCCCTGCAAAAGAAATCGCAGAAGCATTAAAGAATTGCAAAGCAGTTGCCATTATGGATCGTTGCGAAAGTTATAACGGCAATGGAGCTGCACTTGGCAGTGAAGTAACAGCAGCCCTTTTCAGAAATAAGGTAATGATTTCCGCAGTGAACTATATTTATGGTTTGGCAGGCAGAGATTTTACTGTGACAGATGTATACCATATTTTTGAAGAATTAGAGAATGCAGAAAAGAACGGTACTGAAGTAGAACAGTATCAGTACATCGGATTACGCAAGTAATATGTAACTATTCAGAGCCAAGGCAATTTGCATAAAAAGAATAACTCTTGCTTGCAAGAAGGTATTCTTTTTTGCAAATTTCTTTGGCGAGAAGCCACAGTGAGGAAACACGAAGTGTTTTCGAGCTTGGCTCTGAATGCTTACAGTAATATTTAGAGAGTAAGAGGGCAAAAAAGATGAGCAACTATAATTTAAAAGAAATGATGAATAAACCAGAGCGTTTAGCACCTGGACATCGTATGTGTGCAGGCTGTGGAGCTACAATTGGTGTGCGTGCTGTACTTCGTGCATTGCATGAAGGTGACCACGCAGTAATCGGTAATGCAACAGGCTGTTTGGAAGTATCTTCTTTTATGTATCCATATACAGCATGGGAAGATAGTTATGTACATAATGCATTTGAAAATGCAGGAGCAACATTAAGCGGTGTAGAAACAGCATACAAAGCATTGAAAAAACGCGGTAAAATTCCTGCGGATGTAAATTATAAATTTATTACATTTGGCGGTGACGGTGGTACTTATGATATCGGTTTCCAGTCCCTTTCCGGTGCAATGGAACGTGGACATGATATGGTATATGTTTGTTATGATAACGGGGCTTATATGAATACCGGTATCCAGCGTTCTTCTGCAACCCCAATGTTTGCAGATACCACAACAACACCGGTTGGAACACAGTCTAATGGTAAAATGCAGAATCGTAAAGACTTAGCAAGCATTATTGCAGACCATGATGTACCATATGTGGCACAGACTACCTTTACAGCAGATTTTAAAGATTTACATAGAAAAGCAGAAAAAGCAATCTATACAGAAGGTGCATGTTTCTTAAACATTATGACTCCATGTCCGAGAGGATGGCGTTATGAAACTTCTGAAATTATGAAAATCTGTAAATTGGCAGTAGATACCTGTTACTGGCCAATGTTTGAAGTAGAAAACGGAAAATGGTCATTGACTTATGAACCGAAAAAGAAACTTCCAATTGAAGACTTTTTAAGAGAACAGGGAAGATTTAAACACCTCTTTAAAGCTGGTAATGAAGATTTATTAGAACAGTTCCAGAAAGAAGTAGACAGACGTTGGGAAGATTTACAGTTTAAGTGTTCCAGATAAGCGAGGCATAAGTGTATGCTTAGATAGTTAAAAAACAATTGTAATTTTATAGAAGTATGGTTATTTGAAATTAAGAGGAAATTGCTTCTGACATTCATTAAAAAGGATGTTTAGAAGATAATTTCCTCTTTTTTGGTCAAAAGAGGAAGTGCTTGAATTTACTTTGTATAGTGATTTTTCTTTTAGATACTTTTAAATTTTGAAAAAAATTGAAAAAAGTTTAAAAAAAGTGTTGACATTTCTTTTGTTAGGGTGTATTATATAGAAGTCGGTTGGGACAACAACAAAACAAACGACAAAAATATATGGGATCATAGCTCAGCTGGGAGAGCATCTGCCTTACAAGCAGAGGGTCATA
>CAYMHX010000087.1:0-9149 GCA_964390325.1 uncultured Roseburia sp.
GATTGCACAAACTTTTCTTTTTCACAAAGAATTTTGCAAAAGAAAACTTAAAATTATCTTTTTTATACAGATAAAATTGTTATGTTTTTGTACAATTTTCTATATTTGCTCAATTATAGTATTTGATTTAAAAGACTTTGTTTTTACTTTCAAATTGCCAAAACGTAAATAGAAACGGAAGAAGAACCTCACAGTATTTTCTTTTGACATTTGGGAGTATGTTACATCTTCTTAGGTTTCTATTTCGTAATCTAGTGGAAAAATGCCATGGATGGCATTTTTAATCGCTATCGGTCATGGACGACCGTTAGCGATGACACGTTCCTATTCAAATACCTTCCATAGAAACCTTAGAAGCTGTTACATACGGACAACTGCAAAAGAAAATACTGTGAGGTTCTTCTTTCGTTTCCGTATTTTTATTTAGTGAACTAAAGTTCCATTTCTAGTAACGCTTAATCTTTTTAGAAGGGGTCTTCGGGAACTCTGTATCTCTGACTTTCAAACGGTATACTTTTTTATATGGTGGTGCTGTCAAATTATAGTCATCAATCACCTGCTGTAATACTGCTGTCATATCTTCTATTCCTGCTTTTTGTGCATATTCTAAGTCCGGGAAGATTTCTGCTTCAATCAGTCCTTCACTTTCTCGAACTAAAATTTCTTGAATTAAACGGTGTTCACCGATTTTATTTTCTAATTCTTCCGGTGATACATTTTCACCATTCTTTGTAATAATCAGATTTTTCTTACGTCCTGTTAAATAAACAAAGCCTTCTTCGTCTACATAGCCTAAGTCACCTGTACGAAGCCAGCCATCTACCAATGTTTCTGCTGTTTCTTCCGGCATGTTGTAATAGCCCTGCATCACACTGCTACCGCGAACCCAAAGTTCTTCATCCACTACTTTTGCTTCACAGTTTGGAACAAGCTGTCCTACTGAACCTTTTTTGAGATTCCAATGAACTGTTGTACTGATAACAGGTGCACATTCTGTCATGCCATAGCCTTGTAAAATCTTGATGTCATATTTTGCAAATAAATCCACCATCGCAGGAGGCATATAAGCACCACCGCTGCAAATATACTGCAATTGTTCACCGAATACTTCTTTTTTCACAACCTCTGGTGGAAGTGCCGCTGCATCTTCTAATTTTTTTGCTACCGTTTCAATCATAAGTGGAACCATCAAAATGATAGTCGGCTCAAATACTTTAAAGTTCTTTACCATACGGATTAAAGAGTCATTGATACAGATAATACTTCCACAATCCAAACCTTTTAAAATATCCATCGTCAGACAGTATGCATGATGAATTGGAAGTACTGATAAAAGCACACTTCTTGGCGGGAATTTCATATCCAAAACAGTTGCATTTTCTGCCAAGTTACGATGTGTCAGCATAACACCTTTACTCTTTCCGGTTGTTCCTGAGGTAAACATAATTGTGGCAAGCTGTTCCGGCTGCGGTTCATAATCGCATACACCTTTGTATTCTTCTAATAACTTCCAGAAAGAAAGTATTTCTTCTGTCGATTCTTCATTTGTGAAAGAAATCACATACTCAATTTTTGGACAGCGTTCTTTTACAACGGCAAGAATATCTGCACGAACGGCATCTGCAAGGAAAATTGTCGCATCAGAACGGTCAATTAATTCCAGCATATCCTCTAGTGGCAGGGAAACATCTAATGGAACTGCTACACGACCACTGTCTACTACACCAAAATAAGTAACAATCCACTGATAAGAGGTTGCTCCTGTAAATGCTACATGTCCGCCTTCTGCTCCTAATTTTCTCAATGCATTGGAAAGACTCTCACTGTCCTGTTTCAAATCTGTATAAGATTTTGCTTCAATTTCTTTTCTTCCTTTTTTATAACGGATAGCATCTTCTGCTCCAAGCCTTTTTTCCGCATTGACAAGAATTTCACGAATGGTACTACAAAGCATTGCATTTCCTCCTCTCTGCCTGCTTTTATTCACTGATACTTTCTAAATAAGCAATCGCCTCACCAACGGTACGAACATTTGCTACTTCTTTCTGGTCGATTTCTACGTCAAATTCATCTTCTAATTCACCTAACATCGTCATAAAGTCAAATGAAGTAAAACCTAAATCCTCTACAAATCTGGATTCTTCTGTAATATTAGCTGCGTCTACATCCACATAATTAACAATAATTTCTACAAGTTTTTCAAACATAATATTCTCCTTAAATTAAGTTTATAATATCTCCAATAGATAAATTCGGGTTTTCAATTCCTTTGAACATAATCTTGCATAAGTAATAATACATATATTCTAACTGCGCTCTTGATACTGAAGCTACCTGATGTTCAAAATTGAAATCCAAACCATTATCATCGGTTCTGTGCATAACGGTTAAGTACATTGCCTGTGTGGTAGCTCCATTTGGATACCATTTTGTCTTATACTTAATATCACCCAAATCCTTTAAGCCATTCTTTCTGGAACTTAACGGCTGATAAGTCAAAGACATCGGCTCATAAGTCTGCCCCGGTGCAACCGGATATTTTTTACTGCGGTATGCAAAATATTCTGTTGGATTATAGTTTGCATGACGGAAATACTCATTCTGTAAATCACGAATTTCATGAATACCTTCTAAAAACGTCTTATCTTTTGAAATAATGGTACGGAATGGGAAAGAATGGATTCTGGTACCACCGCTTCTTTTTTCTTTTAAAGTTGCACGTCTTGCAATTGCTGTATTAATCGAAACATCATCATTTCCATTCATTTTTTGGAAATAAGTACGCAACCCCATTAACAACAAGCAAACCGGTGATACATTATATTCTTCACAGAAATCCATTAAACGCTTTGTCGGCTCTGCCTCTAAATGGAAAATATCCAATGCAGAATCCACTTCACGGGAAGCATTAATGCAGGCTCTTAATTCCGGATTGTTACATCTTTCACGCTCCATCTGTAACTGTCCTGCACCTCTGATACTATTATAAATAGGTTCTGATTCATCAATTATTTTCTGGAAATATTCTCTGTCACGCTGCTGTGCCTTGCTGCCTGCTTCGTATTTTAAGTCTTTTTCTAGCTGTTCAATATAAGAAGCCATATCTTTTGGATATGGAACCTGGTCCGGATACATTTTATTACAATACAATTCCACCACATCTTTTAAAAATGCAAAGATAGACTGTGCATCCATTGTCATATGGTCTACTAAAAGATAAGAACCATGGAATCCATCCGGTGTTGTAATCATTACATAACGATTCATTGGAGAATCCATCTGTTCAAATGGCACTTGTGTCCACTTTGTCATGATTTCATTTGCTTCTTCCATTGTTTTTCCACGGAAATCTACATACTCAATGTCACGTTCCTCTTTTTCTACTAGGTACTGATACCAATTCCCTTCTTCGTCCTTTGTAAAACGAAGACGCATGGAATCACATCTTTCATAAGCCTTATAAGCACTTTCTTTTAGAACATCAAAATCAATATCTGTTCCGATAGTAAGACTTGTACCAATATTTACTACTTCTTTCTTTGGACAAAAACTCTGATAATAAAGGTGGAATTTCTGTGCCACCGTTAAAGGATATACTTTATATCCATTTTTTGTTTCCATCATGTTATTATTCCTCCAATAAATTCATCTAAAGCTTGTTCATAAGCCACAGTATCTTTGTAATAACTTTCTGCATGAGCTGCACCTTCTACAATCAATTTCTGCTTTGGTGAAGTACAATTCTTATAAATGGTTTCACACATACTGCATGGAACAAAGGTATCTCCTGAACCATGTATAAATAAAATCGGCACTTTTGCTTTCCGTACCTCTCTGGCCGCATTACATTCGTCTAAACCGTAACCTGCCAGTTTTTTATTTAGAATATCCGAAATCTGCATCATAGGAAACGCCGGCAAATGAATCATATGTTTCAATACATGGGTAAATACCTCTTTCGGTGAAGTAAACGCACAATCTGAAATAATTCCCTTTACCTGTGACGGTAACTTTAAGCTACTCGTCATAAGCACCGTTGCTCCTCCCATAGAAGTACCATGAAGTAAAATCTGCACATCTTCTCCACAGCTTTCCACGATATGAATAATCCACTTCAACGCATCTTTTCGGTCAAGGCATCCAAAACCAATATACTTTCCTTCACTTTGTCCATGTGCTCTTTCATCTACTAACAGCATCGAATATCCGTTTTTCAAATAATAACCGGATAATCCGATATAATCGCTCATTCCCTGACTGGTATAACCATGGAAACAGATTACAACCTTTTTACAGTCATCGGTTGGAAACCATGTCGCATGTAATTTTAATCCGTCTTCTGATACTATCCAATGGTCCTCATGAGGCTGTGCCAGCATATACTCTTTCCGTTCCCCAATAAATGCCATGTGCTGATTCCAGTCTGTTCCTGCCATTTTAATCGTTCGTTCTGTCTTTGCATTATTTCTAGTCATCGTTCTTCGATAAAAATATGCAGAAATACCCAATTCTATCAACGCTACACCACCTAAAAATGCCATTACTCCTGCTGCTTTTTTCATACTGCCACTTCTTTCTATTATTCTCCAATCAAAAATCCTCTTGTTGCAATACAATCAATCATTTTCTATTAATTAAATCCTTCAGCTTTAATGCCTTATCAAAATTGCCTTCTACTTTCATTTTCTGAAGTGTAAATGCAACAACTGGGTCCATTTTTCCATCTAAAATCTTTGCAAATACATCCGCACTTGCCGTAAACATCGCATCTCTGTCAAAATATTCATATGGTTCAATATATAACTGTCCTTCTTTTACTTCTACATAAAAAATACCGGAACCCTCTCCTGTAATATTGAACTGATACGCCAGATGTTCCTTAATATCGCTTACATCTGTTCCCATAAATCTGGTTTTTACACTTGAAAAAAATTCTGAATATGTCATTTTTTCGGCCTTCCTTTCTTTTTTATCATTTGTAACTATTCACTACCCTCATAGTTACAATCAGTCAAAACTAATGCAGCTTAGGTTCTGAACAATTAATATTCTTTTTCGACCATTGGTCAATTTGATAGTACCATAGTATCACTTTTTCGACCATTGGTCAATTTACATTTATCACAATAAGCTCTCTAAAATAACGTAAAGATTGACAATACCCAAAAATATTTTTTTATGGTATAATATACGTTACAGTTGATTTCTACCAAAAATAAAACTTACTTTTTAATTAAGGAAAACTATTATGTATGCTCATCCAAAACAAGATAAAATATTAGATGCATTACAAGAATTATTAGAAAACAGTGATATTCAAAAAATTTCTGTCAGTGATATTGCTGAAAAAGCCGGAATTGGAAAAGGTAGTATTTACTATTATTTTTCTTCCAAAAATGATATTTTTGGTGCATTAATAGAACGAAGCTACCAAGCAGCATTAGAAACAGCAAAAGAATTAGCGAGCCGTACAGAAATACCGCCATTTACACGCATGGCTATGATTTCTCAAGCTTGTAATGATGTCGCAGTGCGCCTTTCTGCCTATAAAGACAGCAATACCATAGAAAGTATTCAAGAAAAAGCTTATGTTCATCAAAAATATATTGGACATGTCATCGCAGAATTAAAACCAACACTGGCAGAAATTATTAAACAGGCAATTTCCATTGGGGAAATCACCTTTGATTATCCGGAACAGTTAGCAGAAATTGTGCTTATTATTCTGTCTGTAAAAAACTCAAACCAGATTGTACCTTCTACTCCCGAAGAAATTACACAAACCTTTAAAGCCTTAGTCGCCTTATTAGAAAACGGTGCCTGTACCCCGCAAGGACAGCTAAATCACCTGATTTCACTCTAAGTCTCCTATGTTAAAAGTATGAAAACACACAAAATATATAGACTTACTGAACAATTACAAAAGTCTTACAAAATAAAGACTGGCAAAAATGCCTGCAAGAGTCGCTGCAATTGCACCTGCTATTGTATAACGGCTCTTTTTTATTTTTACAGACATAAAATAGACGGACAATGTATAAAAAATCGTTTCGGTACTGCTCATCATCACTGCTGCCATTTTTCCCAACTCGGAATCGGGTCCGTATTCCTTAAAAATATCAACTAACAATCCTGTTGCTGCGGAAGAAGAAAACATTTTTACCAAAGAAATCGGCAATAATTCTGATGGAAACAGCCAATTGGGAATTAACCTTACAAGAATTTCTGTCAAAAAATTCAAAAACCCAGATGCACGCAAAATTCCTACTGCTGTCATTAAACCAATCAAAGTCGGCATTATTCCAACCACTGTTTTTAAACCATCTTTTGCACCTGTAATAAATTCTTCGTAAACAGGCTGGCGATTTATCAATCCATATAACAAAATCCAAACAATCAAAATTGGAATAATAGTTTCCGATAAAAAAAATAAAAAACGCATACTAATCTCCATTTCTGAGCAATTTTTTATTGCGAAGCAAGTCGAATAAAAAGCTCTTTGTTTTTTTACGCCCTCATACATTTACAAAAAAGAATGGCTGTCAATGTTCCTACTGTCGTAGCCATAATTGCCGCTCCCATAATATCCATCGGATTTGCACTTCCATACTGGGAACGGTAGGCAATGATATTGATGGGGACTAACTGTAATGAAGAAATATTAAGAATTAAAAAATCACACATTTCTTTCGTTGCAATTTCTTTTCCTCGATGCTTATTTTCTCCATAACGTTTACAATTTTCCTCATTAATTTTCTGCAATTCCTCCATTGCTTTTAATCCTGCAGGGGTCGCAGCCCATCCCAATCCAAATATATTTGCAATGATATTTTCAGCTAAATAAATATTTGCAGCATGGTCTTTTGGAATATTTGGAAAAAGAAACCGTAAAATCGGTTTTAACTTTACTGTCAATGCAGCAATCAGCCCCGCCCTTTCTGCGATATGCATTAAGCCCATCCAAAATGACATTACTCCAAGCATTGTAATACAAAGACTTACGGCTTCTTTTGCAGACTCTAACGCCGCCGTTGTCACTTCGGGCAGTGTTCCATTAAAACACGCATAAATTATTCCTATTAAAATCATTCCCGACCATAAATAATTCATTTTTCCCTCATTTCTAATACACAAACATCGAAAAACCTTCCATTTTTAAATGCCTTAACTTTTATAAATTCAGCAATAAAAACTTATCAACGCTTCATTCTATGCATCTCTTTTTGTTACTATGATGATTTCATAAACCTTCTTCCCTTTACATAAAATATAATAATTCGCTATAATATGATAGTAACCACCTTTGCAAATAGCATAGACGGACAATAATTAAAAATAAGAGGTTTCCAATATTATGAAAAAAAGACTTTTTTCCACATTTTTATGCACTAGCTTACTGCTTCTTTTTACAAGCTGTAATACACAAAAAAATTCAGAAAATAATGATACTTCAGACTATCAGACCTTTTTACAGGAAATGTTTTGTCAGGAAATTTCAGAAAATACCATCAACTTACACTTTACCTTAGCTCATCCTGAAAAAATGGGCATTACCGACTACAATGTAACTTTAGGTGACCTTTCAGATGAAGCTTTTGCAGATACGAACGCTCGTTTAGAAAATTATTTAAAGAAGTTAGAAGAATACGGCACAAAACAGTTATCCTTAAATGACCAATTAACTTATGACGTTTTAATGGATTATTATACATTGCAATTACAATTGGCTTCCTATTCTCTTTATGATGAACCACTCAATCCTTCCAGTGGCATTCATGCTCAATTACCAATGCTTCTTGAGGAATACATTTTCTATGACGAACAAGACATTGTAGATTATTTAAAACTCTTGACAGATGTAGATGATTATTTTTCTCAGATTATTGCCTTTGAAAAAGAAAAAGCAAATACAGGACTTTTTATGCCGGATTATGCCTGCCGCTCAGTTATCAGCCAGTGCAATGATTTTGTCGCAGCAGGAGAAGAACATTTTTTGATTGAAACGTTTTCTGACCGTATAGAAGCATTTCCAGACCTTTCTTCCGAAAAAAAAGAAGCCTATATCCAACAAAATAAAGAACTTGTAACCAACGATTTAGCAAATGCCTATCAATATCTGGCTTCTGAAATGAGCCTACTGCTTGGAAAAGGTGTAAACCAGCAAGGACTCTGCTATTTTCCAGAAGGAAAAGATTATTATAAACTTCTTGTCCGTTATTATACAGGTTGTTCGGATGAAATTTCAGAAATTCAAGAAAATATTAGTGCACAGCGAGAAGCTGACCTTATGTACCTTGCCGATTTATCCCAAAAAGACGCTAACTTTTGGAAACGTTTTGAAACTGCTTCTTTAGTAGAAAAAGACCCTGCCGATACCCTAGCAGAACTGCAAAATGATATGCTTAACGACTTTCCTTCTGCACCTGTAACTACTTGTACTGTTGATTTCATTGATGAATGTCTGGAGGATTATGTTGCACCCGCCTACTATATCACAGCTCCGCTCGACCAATATACACAAAATTCCATTCATATCAACGCAGATTATGACACAACCAGTTTGGATTATTTTACAACACTTGCACATGAAGGCTTTCCAGGACATCTATATCAAACCGTTATGTCCTATGAAGCCGACATCAACCCTGTTAGAATTTTAACAAATTATAGTGGTTATGTAGAAGGCTGGGCTACCTATGTCGAAATGCTTTCTTATCAATATGCTGATATAGATACAGACATCGCACAAGCACTACAAAAAAACCAATCTGCAATGTTAAGTCTTTATGCCTCTACCGATATTGGCATTCATTACGATGGATGGACACTAGACGACACAAACGCATTTTGGAGCAGCTATGGCATCAAAGATAGTTCTGTTATTTCAAATATTTATGAATACATCGTAAGCGAACCGGGAGTTTATCTGCAATATTATGTAGGATATTTAGAATTTTTAGAATTAAAAGAAGATGCTATGGAAGAATATGGTGCTTCCTTTGATGAAATCAACTTCCATCAGGCAATTTTAGAAATTGGGCCTGCATCATTTGATATTCTTGATGAATACTTTGAAAAATACTATCATAACGGGAAATAGGCTATTTAGCTTACAGTTCACATATCAGCCAAAGTGCCGGAATCTTATG
>CAYMHX010000088.1:0-9116 GCA_964390325.1 uncultured Roseburia sp.
ATGGAAGATAGCTTCCGTCCGGAGCCCAAAGGTTGTAACCTTTTTCTGTAATTGTGAAACTTCCCATCTGTAAAGAATCTTTTGTGAAGATTTCTTTTAAGCGACTGTATGCTGCTTCATTTTCTGAATCTAATGCTAAAGATTCTACTACAGAACCAACTACTGTCTTTTCAACTGTTCCGTTTGCTTTTAAAGTAACTAAAATGTGGTAATCATCATGTGGATGATTCATTTTTTCAACGATTTCGTAGTCGAAACCTTCTGCTACTACGATACCACGATCCATTAATCCCTGATTTAAAATGTTCTGCATAACATTTGACTGGAATGCACGGAATAAGTTACCACCACCAAAGTGTACCCAGAATGGATTTTCTTTTGTGTTTGCTGTAACTAATTCACGGTCAAACTGTGGAAGCGCATATCCAGCTGCTTCCCATGCTGCTCTGTCGGCTAAGCCTGCTTTGTTCAATTGCATTGTTAAAACCCTCCATTTATAATATATGTTTTGTTTTCTAGTACTGTAACTATTCAGTACCTTCATAGTTACAATTCGCAAATCTATTAAAAATCAGCTTCGCTGATGAGATTTGCTCACACTTGAATCACTTTCTTTTGGTCAAAACAACAAGTGTTTTGATCAATTCTGAATAATTACCTAGTACTCGCTTGATTTATTATAACACAAAACTTTCGTTTCACACAATATATCTCTTTCATTTTCTATGAGAATTATTCAATTACACAAATTTTATTTCGTCCCTGCTTCTTTGCACGATATAAAGCCTCGTCTGCTGCAGTATAAATGCTGGCATAATCATAATATCCTGCTGTAGAAACTGCAATTCCCACGCTTGCACAAATTGGTATCGAAATATTACGCTCAGTTGCTGTCCGTCCGATTTCCTGCCGTAAGAACTCTGCTTGAAGCAAAATAGAAGAAATATCACGAATATCTTTTACAAAAACCATAAATTCATCGCCACCTAAACGCCCGCAGAGCGCGCCACCTTTAAAAAAGTGACGAATGATATTTGCCGTATCTGTTAAAATCGCATCACCTGCTAAGTGCCCTAAGGTATCATTCACCTGTTTAAAATGGTCCATGTCTATCATCAGCATTGCTGCACAGTTATCTTCCTTGCACTGTTTAAAATATTCATCTACTAAAGATTCAATCGTAAATTTATTAAACAATCCTGTCATAGGGTCTAACTTACTCTTTTGCTCCATCTTTGCAGATAAATCTCTTTCTTCGTGAAGATACTCTATATAATCAAAACCTGCTACCTTTACTCTCTGCTGTTCTACTTCGTATTCCGGTATTATTGCAAACAAATTCTGTACTGCCTGCCACTGCACTTCTTCTGCTTCATATTGCCTTGCATAAAGGAGTTCAAATTTTTGAATTTCGTATTTTAAATAGGCTAACGGAATGATATCATAATAACTTTTGACATAGTCCAACAAAATTCTAATTTCTTTCTGTTGATTTTTTCCCAATAAAAATCTACATACATCAAAATAAAACTCCAAACGTTCAAAAAAACCTGCTTCTAAAATCGGCACTTCCTGCATTTGCCTTAAATACTGGTTGAATTTGTCTATATTCCCCAATTCAAATGCTGTTTGAACTGCAAGAGCAAGTACGCAAGACCTTATGGATGTTTCGCATGGTTCTCCTGTAATTTCTTCTATCCGATTTAATAATTCCATACTCTTGTCAGCCCGTCCCTGTTTTAAATAACCCATTCCACGATATGCCAAAAGTATAACTTCCAAATCTTTTTCTGCGGATGGTTCTTTTTTTCGATATTCTTTGAGCATTTCTAATGCTCGAATTTGGTATTCCTGTGCTGTATTTTGGTCTCCTAATTTTCCTTGAAAAAAGGAAAGACTGATATAGCACTGTATCATTTCTTTGTAGCATAAACCTTCTATACTAAATCTTAATGCCTTCAACAAATTTTCTTTGGATAAAATTTCCTGACCCAAATAGCCATAAATCAAACCCAGAATATGATAACTTCTCATTTCCGCCTGTTTGGTCGTTTCGCTTCCTGTTGCTCTAACACAGCGCTGCAGCAAATCCATTGCTGCCCTAAAATCTCCTCGTATAAAACAAGACTCTCCAGCAAGACAAAGACTATTTGTCATTTCATCCATATTTGTACTTTCTATTTCTTCTATCATTCTGACATAAATCCTCGCAAACCACTTATTTCTTTCGCTTTTTTCACAATTTCCAACTGGTTCATCTGCAAATACTTCTCTAATATAATAAGTTCTTCTTTCTTAAAGCCCCTGCTTTTCGTAATGCTGCAATCTGGAATAGACCCTTCTGCATAAGCACTTCCTGCGTCAAACGTTACAGATATTTTCTTTCTGCCATCTGCTGCTACAATACAGGAATATGTCATTGTCATTTCTTCTTTATTTTCCATTCTATTCCTCATTTCTAAGCAATTTATTGCAAACAATCGCACAAGAAAGCTCACAAAGTTTCTCGTGTCAGATAAAAGCTATTTGTTTTTGCTCAGAAACAAATAGCCGTGTAAAAAATCATCGTATCAATATAATTTTTCACGCCAGACTCCTTCTTACGACCTTCCCGGACAATAAGAATAATCTCCTACATTTGCATTCTTAATATTCTTATACGCTAAAATTGCAGCTACTGTTTTAGCATCCTGAATTCTTCCCTGATAAATCATTTCACATAAATCATCCAAATCCCATGCTTCCACAGCAATATCCTCTGCTTCATCTAAGTGCTGCTGTGTTTTCACTAAATTACTTGCTAAGTAAACGTCTACAAATTCATCACAGAAAGCAACTGTTGTTTTTAAGGAAAGAAGAAAACTAATATTATCACTACGGTATCCGGTTTCTTCTTCTAACTCTCTAGCAGCCGTAACCTTTGTATCTTCGGTTACGCTATCTCTTACTCCCGCTGGAATTTCCAATGTAATTCGGTCAATTGATGGTCTTTCCTGACGTACCATCAATAATTTTCCATCTTCACGCACTGCCACAACCGCTGCAGCTCCTTTTCGATGTGATACAAAATCCCATTCTTCTGTTTTTCCATTTGGAAGCTCCATAGTGTCCTTGTAGATGTCTAAAATGGTTCCGCTATGTACTAATTCACGTTTAATTCTTGTAATTTGCTCTCCCATTTCTTCTTTCCTCGCCTTTCTTCTCCTAAAAATTTATAATTTCATGTATTTCTTTCATATGTGGTTTTGAATATTACATATATTCCTGTTGTAAAGCACTTTTCATAATTGCTTTTACCACATTCTCACAACAGTGCTTTACATCTGCTCCTTTTATTGTACCACGTTTTACCCCATTTAGAATAGCCTTTTTATCAGATTTTCCACCCGGCATAATTAAATCATTTCCTGCTGCCATTGCTAAGGCACTGCTTGCACAGCCTTTACCAGTCGAAAACCAATCCGTCATTACAACGCCACAAAAACCCCATTCCTGTCTTAGCACTTTTGTACACAAATCATAACTGTTTGGTGTATATGTGCCATTTATTTTGTTATAAGAAGTCATTATTCCTTTCGCATGACCTTCTCTTACGGCACGTTCAAAACCTCTTAAATAAATTTCACGTAAAGCTCGTTCACTGACATTACTAGATACATGTTTCCGATTATCCTCTTGATTATTGCAGGCAAAATGCTTAATCGTTACATAATAGCCTTCTTCACATTGTATGCCTTTTGTAATCGCTGCTGCCATTTTTCCTGTTAAAAACGGGTCTTCCGAATAATATTCAAAGTTTCTTCCACACAAAGGATTTCTATGAATATTTAATGCAGGTGCAAGCCAGTAAGTACAGCCATACTCTTTCATCTCAGCATGAACTGCCAAACCTACCTGATAAAGCATTTTCGTATTCCATGTCTGAGCTAATGCCGCTGATACCGGAAATGCTGTGGTAAACTGATACAAAACGGTTGACTTCTCTGCATCCGCCATAAGAAAATGTTTTATTACCTTCGGTATCATATCATAAAAAGCCATTGGTGCATCAATCATTTTTGTTCTGTTTCCATCAATTAATGCTGTACGTTTCTGAAGCCGAAGCCCTGCCGGTCCATCACACAAAGTCACATTCACTAAACCCTTATCCCAAAACTTCGATGTCGTATTTCCCACAGACCCAGGCATATTAAATCTTGCCTTCGTATCGTACATTCCAACTCCCACCACAATATCCACCATATCTTCTAAAGATAATCCATCCACAAATCTCTGTACTTCTGTATAAACACAGTTCATTGGTTCTGCATACGAATAAAATACAGTTTCAAAAGCCAACTCATCTACCTTTAACCTTGGAATTAGTTTATATACCCTATTTTCTTCTTGTTTTGGTGCTTTTAATTCTTCAAATGGCTTTTGTACTTTACAAATATTCTGATGTTTTGAAACAAGAATTTCCTCCTCTATCTCCAATACAGCACATAGACTTGTATTTCTTGAAGAATTTCCTACTCTTACAAGATAATCTCCCGCCTCTAACACATAGCTTGCATCAGACTCCTGATAACTGGAAATATCCCTTATATCAAATTCTATAACTGCCTTTTCTTCCTCATTTGGAGCAAGACATCTTGTCTTTACAAATCCAACCAGACTTTGATATTCTTTTGAAAGCTTACCAACGGGCAAACTAACATATACTTCTACAACTTCTTTTCCCTCAAAGGAAGCACTGATATTTTTTATCAAAATAGATACTTGTACCTTTGTACCTTCTATTATAACACGTTCTGCTTTTATTTCAAACTCCGCATAACTTAATCCATATCCAAACGGATATCTCGGCTCTACACTGAATGTATCAAAATAACGATATCCTACATAAATACCTTCTTTATAATATTCATCCTCTAAATTCCCATTCAAATAACTAAACTCATCCGAAAATGGAATATCAGAATATTTTTTCGCCCAAGTAGATGCCAATTTCCCAGATGGCGTCACCTTTCCTGACAATATATCAGCTACAGCCGTACCACCTGCTGACCCAAGCTGACAGATAAAAAGTACAGCATTTATCCCTGTCACCTTATCTAAAAATGATACATCTAACTGTGTTCCTGCATTAATTATTAAAATAAATTTTGGATAATACTTTGCACAAAAAGAAATATTTGCTTCTTCAATATCTGTCAGAAACATATCTCCTTTTTTTACTCTGCGGTCAATTCCCTCTCCTGCTTGACGGCTTAATACATAAATACAGGTGTCTGTATCACTTTCTTTTACATCTTTTTCTGTAATCAGTCTGCCATCAATCCCCGGAAAGTTTTCTAACATTGACATCGGATTTTTTAAAAGATTTTTCAATTTTCGGGACTGATATATTTTTTCCTCCCTATCATAAACAGTATCAAAATCATCCAGCCATTTTTCCGTAGAAATTGTAAAGCCTGCTGCCTTCATTCCTTCGTATACAGTGACACTATGACGTTCATTTACTTCGCCAGAGCCTCCACCGCCTTTTACCGTCTTTCTTGCCCCCGAACCATATAGTGCAATCCTTCTTATCGAAATCGGCAGTGTACCATCATTTTCTAATAACACGATACTCTCACAAGCCGCTTCATAGGCCACTTGCCAATTATACCGTTCACGCTCATTCGGTACAGCTTCTAATCTGGCTTTTGTCAATATTTCCATATCAATAATCATGCCTTTCCACTTGTTAATTTTTTAACACCCCATCCGTGAACATCTTACAAATCCACAGCTGTGAAATATCTTATTCATTCTATTACCAAAAACTTTCCATAAATTTTTGCACTAATGTAGTTAGTGAAACCTTTGAAGATACGGAATCGTTATGACCTATTTTTCAATCCGAATATAGTACGAAGTTTCAAACACTTTCTTTGGCTCTAATACATTCCCCCATTCCCGTTCTTCCAAACTGCCTGTATAATCGACACGGTCACATCTACCACACCATGGCTCGATACATACAAATGGTGCTTTCTTTTTCTCCGGTGACCAAACTGCAACAAGAGGCATATCAAAACTTACGGTAATATATGGCTTTCCTTCCGGTGTCACTAAAGACACTTCTTTTATCTGATTATCTTCAAAAATATAGGTTCCTCTATCACCCATATCAAAAAATCCTTCTATCATTTGACATCTGCCATTTTCTAACTCTAAAACTCTCTTTTCTTCCAATCGCAAACCGCTTGCCAATTCTGCGGAATAATAATTAGCCTGCTCTTTTACATCAAACTGTAAAAAATAATCGCTCTGTTTTGTTCCTTCTTCAATCGGACAAAGGAAGGCAGGATGTGCACCAATAGAAAAATACAATGTTTCCTTATCAGAAGGATTTGTCACCTTCCATAAAATCTGCAAGGTATTATCCATTAATTTATACCCAATTTCCAAGCAAAAATCCAATGGAAATTTCTGTCTGGTTGCTTCTGTGGATTCTAAACGGAACCAGATTTCATCCTCTGTCAAAGATACAAATGAAAATTCCATATCTCTTGCAAATCCATGCTGTCCCATTGCATATTCCACACCCTGATAACGGTATTTTCCATCTCTCACTTTTCCAACAAAAGGAAATAATACCGGCGAATGTCTTCCCCAAAATGCACTGTCACCGTACCATACATATTCCTTTCCCGTGTCATCCTGTAAAGAAATCAATTCTGCCCCAAAACTTTCAAATACCGCTGTTAATTGTTCATTTTTTAATGTATACTGCATAATTCCCTATTTTCTCCTTTAAAATTGTTACATTTTTTTCACTATTCCATTTTTATCTACATACTGCTTTGTAGAAATTTCATTTATATAAGAAAAAAGTGCCTCTGCTTCTTTTCCCTCCAAACAGCTTGTTTTCCAATTTTTTGCAGAAGCAGGAATTAACTGATACGACACTTCCCCATCTGCTTGTATCTCTACTTTTACCAGCATTGTTTTTTCAATAGAAGCATTAAAAATATAATTTCCAAGACTATAAAAAACAGGCTTATCTTCTATAAATTCTACGCTCTGCAATACATGTGGATGAGCACCAATAATCACATCTGCTCCCGCCTCCACACAATGCTTTGCAATTACGGTCTGATATTCCTGTGGTAATGCTTCTCTTTCAATTCCCCAGTGTAGATACACTGCTAAAAAATCACATTCTTCTTTTGCCTCTTTAATACACGCAAGCAAACGCGTATCATCGTAAGTTGCAAACAGCCCCGGCTGTCGATTTTCTACATTCCATTCTGCCACAGGAATAACTCTTGTAGCTGCTAAAAATCCAATTTTCTTACCATCTGCTTCTATGACCTGTAAGGCTTCGGCACGTTCCTTCGTATCGCCTGCACCTGCATATAAAATATCGGCTCCATCTAATGCCGCAAAAGTATCCTGCAATGCCTCTAAGCCAAAATCAATCGTATGATTATTTGCCAGACTTACAATATCCACACCCATATCTTTTAAAATCTGTACATACTTTGGGTCAGTTTGAAACGTATACTGCTTGTCCTCCATCGGCGTTCCACGATTGCTAAACTGAAATTCATTATTTACCATACAGATATCTGCATTCTGCATTTCCAAAAGCAATTCTTCTGATAACAATCCCTTCATCCCTTCTGCATCGTAACGATGCTCGATTGCCTCTGCAATCAAGACATCTCCAGCGAAGACAATCGTAATTGTATCATCTTGTTCTGTCTGTAATACTTCCAATTCCGTTTCCTGTCGACTAAACTCTGTCTCAAGCGTTTCCGTTTCTTGTATCGCTACATCCTGCTCTAACTGTGTATCAGCTTCTCCCACTACATTCTCATTTCCAACAGGTTTAAAAAACAGGTTATGGAATAAAAGTAATACCAATATCCAAACACTCACAGACAACGATACAATATATAATATGGTTCTTGTTCTTTTTGTCATTCTTACCTCATTTTTCTGTCATTCTTAAAAGCCAAAACCATTCTTTACAAAGAATTTTAACACATCTGGTACTTTTTTACTAGATTTAACTTAATTTTCTGTTTCCACTAATTCTTAGTTACTGTTCACACGTGACCAGTAACTTATTGATTTCTGCATGCAAATTCGCTTCGCGAAGCAGAAATCAACTCCTGAATCATGCTATTTCGCTATCCGACAGTAAATGTCTGATAGCTCTGTGAACATTAACTCTTGTGTTACACTTTCCGTTTCTTCTGCTTCTTCTAAAACTTCGATTACAGAAGCTTCTTTTTCTGATAATAATACACCTACAACAATCCAGCGGTTATTTGGTTTACCACCGATACAAGTAGATAAGGTTATCATTGGAGCATTTTCTTCTGTATGCATTTCTTCCCAAATCTGGTCATCTGCACCACCAGCTTCTTTTAGATCCGTCATAAACTCTGCCTTTGCTTCTAATTCATTAAAATTATATTTACTTAACAAATGCTCATTTGAAATCTGGCATCCAGCATAAATTTCATAAACCAATACTTTTTCCTGAGTATAAATAAACATATAACGATTTGCTTGGAAAAACTCACTATCTTCAAATTTATGTAATGTTTTAAACATAGTACCATTTTTCATATTATGTCCATAAATAATAGTATTTGCATCTGTAAAATCCTTTGCATTGATATTCTGTGTATAGATACAGCCAGGCAATCCTGAAGAATGGTCTATATTACGTTCCAAATAATAGTCTGTTTCTG
This sequence comes from uncultured Roseburia sp., assembly GCA_964390325.1. Lineage (GTDB taxonomy): Bacteria > Bacillota > Clostridia > Lachnospirales > Lachnospiraceae > Roseburia. Next base: position 8,739 of record CAYMHX010000088.1, read on the forward strand.
TTGGATGCTGTAATATCGGATAATTCACATTTGTCTCTGGAATATAAATCCATGCATAAATATGCTCATTTTCCTCTGCCAACGCATTCCAATCCAACTCAATTCTTGGAATTTCAACACCTAATTCTTCTAAGATATCAGGTTCTTCTGTCTCCGTTTCTATCACAATTTCTTCTGTTTCCGTTTCTTCTATTATCGCATTCTGTGCTAATTCCTGAAATCTTCTCTCTGCCTCCTGCTTTTCCATATAATCTTTGATAAGAAATACCATACAACCAATAAAAATAATTCCACATACTACAATGATTATTTTTTGAAGCTTATTCTGCTTTTTTGTTTCCATTTTGCTATACTCTCCTTCTTTTTATTTCTTGTCTA
>CAYMHX010000089.1:0-9064 GCA_964390325.1 uncultured Roseburia sp.
ATCATGTTCTTTCGCTATCCGACAGCAAGTGTCTGATAGCTCTGTGACCAGTAACACGATAGTTACCTTTATTCAATAGGAAAAAGAAGAAAAGGATAGTAGTTTTGATGTAAATATGTTATGATTTTAACAGGTTTTTTGAAATAATAAAAAAGGAAAGGATTGGACGAAAGATGGTAGGTTATGGATTACTGGCAATATTTGTGATATTTGTAACAATTATTATTGTTAGAACAATTTTATTTAAACCAGAGAAAATGCCGCCTACAAAAGGGGAAGTAATTTTGGTAAATGAAGAAAAAATTACACAGGATATGGCAGATATGATTCGTTGTAAAACGGTATCAAATAGAGACCCCAAATTAGTGGATTATAAGGAATTTCACAAATTCCAGATTTTATTGGAGGAACGTTTTCCAAATATTTATAATGCCTGTGAATTTCATAAGATTGGAAAAACAGGGTTATTGTATCATTTAAAAGGAAAATCTGATGAAAAACCATCTGTGTGTATGGCACATTATGATGTAGTGCCAGTGGAGGAAGATGGGTGGTCAAAGCCTGCATTTGAGGCAATTATTGAGGATGGCGTGATGTGGGGACGAGGAACGCTTGATACAAAAGGAACGCTTTGTGGTGTGATGGAAGCGTTGGAACAGCTATTGTATGAAGGTTATGTTCCGCAGAATGATTTATATCTGGCATTTTCAGGAGAAGAAGAAATTGATGGAACAAGCTGTGAGGAAATCGTTTCCTATTTAGAAGAAAAAGGAGTCAGACCAGCGTTGGTATTGGATGAAGGTGGGGCAATTATTGATGATATTTTCCCGGGAGTAAAAGAGGAAGCGGCAATGATAGGAATTGCAGAAAAGGGATATGTAAATTTAAACTTTTCTATGAATTCGGCAGGAGGACATGCTTCGACACCGCCAAAGCATACGATTGTAGGATATCTTAGTAAGGCACTTTGGGAGATTGAAAAACATCCGTTTCCATGCCATTTTACAAAGCCTGTGGAAGAAATGTTTGATGTAATGGGGAGAAATTCGAGTTTTTTCTTTCGGATGATTTTTGCGAATTTATGGTGTTTTAAACCACTTTTGATGTGGTACTGCAATTTGGCGGGAGGAGAATTGAATGCTATGATGCGTACAACTGTGGCTGCAACAAGATTTGAAGGAAGTAAGGCTTATAATGTAATTCCGCCGAAGGCTTCGTTTGGTATTAATATGCGCTTACTTGGAACGGATACGGTAGAATCCGTTCAAAAGTATTTGAAATCTGTAATAAAAAATGATGACATTCAGTTGGAATTAGTGACAGGAATGGAGGCATCTCCGTATTCGGATACCAATTGTGAAGAATGGGAAAAATTAAAAATGGCAATTCATGATACATGGCCAAAAGCGATTATTTCACCTTATCTTATGATGGCGTGCAGTGATTCCAGACATTATTCTAAAATTTCCGATAGGGTTTACCGTTTTTCTGCGATGAAGTTTTCAAAAGAGGAACGCAGTATGATTCATGGAAATGATGAAAGAATACCGCTTGAAACCTTGTATACAACGGTTGTATTTTATATTCGTCTTTTAAGAATGTTATAAATACTGTAACGATTCAGAGTAGAACAAAACGTTACATTTCACACGAAAGTGATTCAGGTGTGAAGTTACTGTTTCAAACAAAAGAACAGGATTCATGTGTTAGAAAGGCATGGTAATGAAAATGGATAAAAAAATAAAAAAAGAACCGATTTCAAAAGAACAGATTTTTAAAATTATGAGAAATATTGCGTTTTTCGTTTCGTGTATTTTTCTGGTAAAGGATTTAATTGGCGGTGAAATAGGCGGAGCTGTTTTTATTGGAGTCTGTTTGATTATTTTTGCAGCGTTATTGATTTTTATGAAAAAATTTCAGGTTGTAGAGGAAAAACAGCAATTAGTGGTTAGTATTTTTTTGATGTTACTGATTTTTTTCATTTCCATTAATTCCGGTATTTATTATAGTGATGATTATATGCTTTATCTGTCCTCCTATGCATTGGCAGGATTATACTTAAATCCGAATATTACGAAACTTCAAGTTGTATTGGGAGATATTTTATTTATCATTATGTATTTCTTGAAGCCACAGAATGTAGAATCTACAGGACAGTTTATTATGTGCATGGTAACTTTTACGTTAGCGGGTGTTTTAATTTATATGGTAATTCAGCGTGGAAATGCATTTATTGGAGAAAGTGACAGGCGTACGGAGGAAGCTGTTTCTTTGATTGAATCGATAAAGAAGATTGGCGGAGAATTACAGCAGAATTTTGAAAGTTCTTCGGGCAGAATGGATTCTTTAAAGGATGCAAACAGAGTACTTGGAAATCATGCAATGGAATTACAGCAAGGTTCAGAAAGTATTACCTGTGAAGCACAGGAGGTATCAGATTCTTGCGATAGGGTACATGAAAAATTGGAAGTGACAGAACAGCAGATTCAAGCTTTGGAAAATGGGATGCATAGTTTTGAAGAAACCCTTTCTTATAACCAAAAGAAAATGGGAGAAATGGAAACACAGGTAGAAAAAGTAAAAGTAACGATTAACGAAGCGAATGTGGTTTTTGAGAAATTGAATCATCAAATGGAGCAGATTAATGTAGTGTTAGACCAATTGAATGCAATTTCATCAAAAACAACGATGTTGGCATTGAATGCTTCTATCGAATCCGCTCGTGCAGGAACGGCAGGGGTGGGATTTGCAGTTGTTGCAGAACAGGTAAAAACGCTTGCAGTAGATAGTTCTAAATGTGCAGGTGAGGTAGCAGCCGTAGTAGTATCGATGAAAGAACAGATTCAGGAAACCTCGACACAGTTAAATGGAAGCACAGAATCCATTGATTCTTCATTACAGACATTGGAAGATTTGCAAGAGGCATTTGGACAGTTAAAATCGCAGTTTGGTTCATTGCATTTGAATATGGAGATGCAAAATCATAATATTGATGAAGTAAATATAATATTTGCAGAATTAAAAGATAAGATTTCTGTTATGAGCAGTTTTTCAGAAGAAAATCAATCTGCTGTGCTGTCTATTACAGATACGATTGAAATATTTAAAGAAAATGTAGAGTTGGTAATTGATGATACAAAGCAAATTCATGAGTTATCAGAATCTATGATACATATTTAATAAACTCAAAAAAGTTCCAGAGTATAAGTGTTAGGAAAGTGATTTGATGAAAATTACAAGTATTAAAGGAATTGGTGAAAAAACAGCAGCATTATTAAAAAAGATAGAGATTGAAACAGTGCGGGATGCACTTTTATATTATCCAAGAAATTATATTCAATTTCCGGAGATAAAGTCTGTATCAGAGGCAAAAGAAGGAGAAACAGCAGCAGTTATTGGGAAAATTATTGCTGCACCTGTGGTTAAAAAAGTGCGTTCGATGCAGATTACAGTTACTACTATTGGAGATACTAAGACAAAAATGAATTTGGTTTGGTTTCGTATGCCATATTTGAAAAATTCACTGGTGACAGGGGAAAGTTATGTTTTTTATGGAAAGGTACAGCATAAAAATGGAAGACTTTGTATGGAACAGCCTGTGATATATTCCTATGCACAGTATCATCAGATGGAAGAAACATTTCTTCCTGTCTATACTGTGCCAAAGGGATTGACGAATAATCAAATGCAGAAAATGATACGCTCGGCATTAGAGCAGGAGGTATTGTTTACGGAATATCTTCCAAGTGAACTGCGTGAGAAGTATCAGCTCTGCGAATATAATTATGCAATCAAGCAGATTCATTTTCCGGATAATATGGAGGCTGTAATTACGGCACGAAAACGTTTGGTATTTGATGAGTTGTTTTTATTTGTATTGCATTTACAATATCAAAAAGAACGGACAGAGCGGGCGAAAAATGTTTTTTCTTTTCAAAATGAGAAATTTGTAGAAGGATTAATAGAAAAGCTGCCTTATGATTTGACAAAAGCACAGTTAAGGGTCATTAAAGAGATTACAAGTGATATGAGAAGCCCTTATGCTATGCAAAGATTGATACAAGGCGATGTGGGTTCGGGTAAGACAGTGCTTGCATTTCTTGCAATGGCAGATTGTGCAAATAATGGTTATCAGTCGGCAATTATGGCACCAACGGAAGTGTTAGCAAAACAGCATTATGAATCGTTTCAACAGATGTGCCGGTTATTTGAATTAGAAATTTCACTGATTTTATTAACAGGCTCTATGACAGCAAAGCAAAAAAAAGAAGCCTATGAACAGATTTCACATTCTCCAAATGCTATGGTGATTGGAACACACGCATTAATTCAGGAAAAGGTAGTCTATGAAAAGCTTGCCTTAGTGATTACGGATGAACAACACCGATTCGGTGTAAGGCAGAGGGAAAATTTTGCGGAGAAAGGACAACAGCCACACGTTTTAGTTATGAGTGCAACACCAATTCCGCGTACCTTAGCGATTATTTTATATGGAGATTTGGATATTTCTGTGGTAGATGAAGTTCCGGCAAAACGTCTTCCAATAAAAAATTGTGTTGTGAATACAAAATATCGTCCAAAGGCTTATGAATTTATTACAAAACAGGTAGAAGCAGGACATCAGGCTTATGTGATTTGTCCGTTAGTAGAGGAAAGTGAGAATACAGAAGGCGAAAATGTAACAGATTATGTAAAAATATTGGAAAAAGAATTGCCAGAGCATATCAAGGTTGGATTGCTGCATGGTCAGATGAAACCAAAGCTGAAAAATGAAGTCATGGAACAATTTGCCCAAAATGAGGTGCAGGTGTTGGTTTCTACAACGGTAGTAGAAGTGGGTGTAAATGTGCCAAATGCTACGGTGATGATGATAGAAAATGCAGAAAAATTTGGTCTTGCACAGTTACATCAGCTAAGAGGACGGGTAGGCAGAGGAGATGCACAGTCTTATTGCATTATGATTAATGCAACAGATACGGAAAAGTCTGCCAAACGTTTGGATATTTTAAATCGCTCTAATGATGGGTTTGAGATTGCGAACGAGGATTTAAAGCTGCGTGGACCGGGAGATTTTTTTGGAATTCGTCAGTCTGGGGAAATGCAGTTTACTTTGGCGGATATTTATCAGGATGCAATGATTTTACAACAGGCAGCAGGAGAAGTGACAAAACTCTTAGAAGAAGACCCGAAACTTGAAATGTCGAAAAATGAAGGTTTAAAGCAGTATTTATCAATTTTTATCAATGAAAAACGCAATAATCTACAATTGTAATATTGAGTTTTATTATTTGGAGTGCTATAATTTTATGTGAAAATAGGATGGTAGCATATGAAAAAAATAAATTTAGTGGAAAAATCAAACTACATTTTCAAGGGACTGGAGCAATTAAATGAGAGATTTGTTCTAATTGATGTATTGGAAGAAAGTTATGAGTTTTTATATACAGACCATGAAAATGATATGAGAATGAGGGAAGGGCAGTATTCTGCACTGATGAATACTCTGCTTCATAGGGGAGTACAGCAAAAGGATAAGGAAAAACTGTTTGAAATTTGTTCTATTGCAGCATTATTGGAGAAGTTGAAGGAAAATGATGGAAGATATAGTATTCAGGTTCAATTTTGTGTAAATGGAGCAAGATACTGGGATTTATTCAATTTTGTTGTGGTAGAACAGGATGAAAATCAAATCTATAAAATTCTTTTATCCAGACAAGATATTACAAAATTAAAATTCAAGGAAGAAAAACAAAAGAAAGTATTAACGGATGCACTGGCACAGGAAAAGGATGCGAATAAGGCAAAATCAACTTTTTTATTTAATATGAGTCACGATATTCGTACACCAATGAATGCAATTATTGGATTTACAACATTAGCAAAGAAGCATTTAAATGAACCTGAAGTATTTAAAGATTATTTGAATAAAGTGGATATGTCAAGTAAGCATATGTTACATATTATCAATGATATTTTAGATATGGCACGAATTGACAGTGGAAAGGTGGAGTTAGAGTTAGCACCGATGAATCTTTATAAAGAATGTTATAATACAGAATTATTATTTTGTTCTTCGATGGAAGAACAAGGCATTGATTTTTCGGTCAATATAGATATTAGAGATGCTATTGTAGTAGGAGATGCGGTGCGGATAAAACAAATTGTGGTAAATTTAGTAAGTAATGCGATGAAATATACGAAATCTGGTGGTAAAGTAGAGCTTTCTTATTTACAGACAAAACAGAGTGAAGATGGATTTGCTGATTTTGAAATTTCAGTAAAGGATACGGGAATAGGTATCAGTGAAGAATATCAGAAACATTTATTTGAAGCATTTGAAAGAGAACGAAGTGCAGAAGTCAGCGAAATTCAAGGGACAGGATTAGGTTTGGCAATTTGCAAACAGCTTACTGATTTAATGAATGGTTCTTTGACTTGTAAAAGTAAGATTGGAGTTGGAACGGAGTTTATCTTAAAATTAAGGCTTCCGATTGCACAAGATATTCTTCAAAAGAAAAAGGAACAAATAGATACGACTGCCTTTAATGGAAAGCATGTGTTATTGGTAGAAGATAATGAATTAAATCGAGAAATTGCGGTCGATATGTTGGAAGAAATTGGATTTATTGTAGATGAAGCAGAAAACGGTTCACTTGCAGTAGAAAAAATAAAGCAAATGAAACCAGAGTATTACCAAATGATTTTAATGGATATTCAAATGCCGCATATGGATGGATATTATGCCACACATACGATAAGAGAACTTCCAAATCAGCAGATTGCCTCAATTCCAATTATTGCAATGACAGCAAATGCATTTGAAGAAGATAAAGAGCGGGCATTACAGGCGGGAATGAATGCACACTTGCCAAAGCCAATTAGTAAAACTGCATTGATAGAAACATTATATGCATTTGTTTAGTATGGATTTCTATTGTGTTAATGCAGAGAGTAAAATTATAATACGGGCGCAGAATAAAACCAAGGATGTTAGAAAAATTCCTAACATCCTTGGTTTTTTTGCACGTTTTTTACAAATTTACTTTCGGAAAATTTATTTTCGGAAAATTTATTTTCCTGCCATCTGTCTTTCCTGTGCTTCAATCATTTTCTTAACCATATAACCTCCGACAGAACCATTCTGTTTTGAAGTTAAGTCACCGTTATAACCATCTTTTAAAGGTACACCAATTTCACCGGCAACTTCATATTTGAATCTGTCTAATGCACTTTTTGCTTCTGGAACTGCTGCTTTTTTAGATGAACGATTTGACATAATAGGTTTCCTCCTTATCGTAAAATAGGTTGTTGGTTATTGAACATCTGAAAAATGTTTTTCTTTTGTTCGCAGATAGTATATGGAGAAAATGATGTCTTATGCTTGTAATTTTTTTGAAAATTCGTTAAATTATGTAAGTATTTGACTGTAATTATAAATGAGTAAATGCATAAAAATTCTGTAAATTTGTTTGTGTTAGAAAAACCTTCTTGAAAATTGGAATATTAAGATTTTTTTAAGTATATTTCAGAATATGCTTTTGTGTGATAAAATGAAAAAAGAGAAAGATGATTGAATTAACACTGGAGGTTGAGCAGTTTTATTGTTCAGCGGAAATATACGAGAGATATGCATTTGATTCTTATTTTAAGGTAACTGTTTTAGAAGATGGAAATATATCTTCCAAACAATGTATTAAGAGAATGTTGTGGTATTTTAAAAGACTGGCTAATGAATAATATCTGATGTAATAGAAAACGAATATCATTCAGAGTAGGTTAAAACACTTGTTGTTTTAACCAAAAGAAAGTGATTTTTAATGGATTTTTTTATTGTAACTATGAAGGTACTGAATGTTATTATAAATTCTAATTTGGAGAAAGAAAACAGGACAATATACAAACAGGAAGATTAATTGCTGAGTTAAGAAAGAAACAAGGTTAAAAAAGAAACAAGGTTAAAAAAGACAGAGAGAGGAAACTGTGAATTGAAGAAGTCAACAAAGTATTTAAAAATTTTTGCAAATTTAGTTTATGTAATCGGAATAGCGTGTATTTTTATTTATCTTGTTCCTAAGATAATTCATTTTTTTTCACCTTTTGTAGTGGGATTTTTATTGTCATTGCTTGCAAATCCTGTGGTACATTTTTTGGAAAAGCGAATTAAAGTGAAGCGGAAATATGGTTCTGTTTTGATGATTTTAGCTGTGATTGGGGCAATTGTTGGAGTATGTTATGGATTAATTTGTGCATTGATAAAAGGAATTTTGGATTTTATGGATTATCTTCCGATTCTTTATGAGGATGCGAGTATAGAATTGACGAAAGCAGCTTTACAGCTTCAGGGAATTTTAAATTACCTGCCTTTAAAAGAAGATGTTGATTTTACGGCCGTTGGAGAATATTTGGGTCTTTTTATGAGCGAAATGATGGCAGGAGTGGAGGGAAATTCGGTTGCAGCAGTTACAGATGTGGCAAGGAGTCTGCCAAATGTTTTGGTAGGTGTGATAGTAGGAATTTTAGCAACGTATTTTTTTATTGCAGACCATGATAAATTAGCGGATACTGTACGAAAAAATCTGCCCTTTTTATTTAGCGGGCATTTTATGGTGATTTATCGGGAGTTGCTTCATGTAGTCGGAGGTTATTTTAAGGCACAGTTTAAAATTATGGGTGTGATGTATGTGCTGCTTGCTGTGGGATTGATGATAATTGGGGTAAAATATAGTTGGATATGGGCAGCAGGAATTGCTTTTTTGGATATGCTTCCTGTTTTTGGAACAGGGGCAGTGTTATGGCCATGGACAGTCATTAAACTTTTGTCGGGAAATTATAGAATGGCAGTAGGGATGCTCATTCTTTATGCAGTCTGTCAGGTGACACATCAATTGGTACAACCGAAATTGATTGGAGATTCCGTTGGAATGAATCCTTTTGCGACTTTATTTTTTATGTTTATTGGATATAAGGTAAAAGGTGTATTGGGGATGATTATTGCAATTCCTGTTGGAATGATTTTGATAGAGCTTTATGTACTTGGTGCGTTTGATACAGCAATTTGGTGTGT
>CAYMHX010000090.1:0-8947 GCA_964390325.1 uncultured Roseburia sp.
AAAGAGGGCACATTTAAACTGACTGATGAAGTAGTTATTAATTTGCTGAATAACAACCTTGTTCCCTTTCGCTTCCTACTACGGAGGTTGATAGAAAATTATAGAAAGACCATAAAATTTCTTTTAAAAACTTTTTCTTATAAACAACAAAAAGAGTATTTACTGGACTACTCGTCCAATAGATACTCTTTTTGTTTTGATTCAATATGATATTATTTTTCTCTTTAGCTCGAATAATTACTTCGTGTTTTGAGGTGATTTTGATTACTTCTAAATATTTCTTTAGATACAGGCAACAAAAGAAAAGCCTGTACAGATGTGTTTTTTTAACATCCGTCAGACTTTCCCTTCATACACTAATGTGTCTTTGTAATCCAAAACACGAATTATTTTATCGTTAAACAACGAACATTTTAAGCGTTCTAATATGATAACACGAACTATAAAATAGTATTGAGGTGATATAAAAATGCGTGATACCACATCTAGCTTAGGTGCTACCATTAAAGCAGCTAGAAAAAACAAACAACTTACACAACTAGAGCTCTCTGAAGAACTGAGGATTACCCCACGTCATCTACAAGCTATCGAAAATGAAAATAAGACTCCTAGTTATGATTTACTTAGTCGAATGCTTTTTTACTTAAATATTCCTGCAGATAGCATACTTAATACTACGGAAAGAGAGCTATCTATGGAGCAGGAACAATTATTGTATCTTATTAAGCACAAATGCGACGAGCGTGATATATCTGTATTACTATCAACTGCTGAAGCTTTGGTTAGTCATAAAGAATAGTTTTCACTATAAAGCCAAGCTGTAATCTTTCTACTGTTTGGCTTCTTTTAACAAATTATAATAACTGTTATTCTTCATATTTAAGCCAAAAGCTTTGCACGAAGTGTTGTATAGAACTCTGTTTCCTGCTCTGGATCCATCATATTATTTTCCTCATCTTCATTTTCTACAGATAACGGATTCTCAATACGTTCAAGAATTTTATCAATCGCTTCAATGATACTTTCTATGCTATCTCCAAAAAGTTGGTCGTTACCGCCTGTAGCAAAGTCTTGTTCTTTCGCCAACTGTTGTAAGCAACTACCATAACCTGCCTGGAATGGATTGATACCTGTTTCTTCCAATGTTTCCTGCCAAGCGTTACGTACTTCTTCTAGTGCACTTGATAAATAATAATCGCTCATGTAATAAACACGATTTTTTGTGCTTTCATCTGTAAGTGTATAGCTTCTATTGTTATTCCTCAAAATTTCATAAGCTTCTTTAGTAGCAATAGAATGCTCAGATTCGAAGTATCCTTCTTCATCTCGACTATATTGCACACCATTGATAGAAAAATCTCTAGATGTGTCTATCCCAAGTGATTCAAGTACAGCACAAACATCTTCATTCCATTTAGCATAAGCTTTGTCATCATAATAGCTAACATTCGTAAAACCGCTCGCATCCCATAATAATTTACGTTCCTAATCGCTCCCTAAGCGTCCCTTTTTTGTCTCTACAATACATTCTCCATACCAAAACCAAATTAATCAGAAACATAACTACCGCTAAAACAAATATTAATCGCCATGGATATATAAACTTGAAATACAATAACTTCTGTTTAATAACCTCTCCTAATATCCATACAGCTACACTTCCCAAACTTAAAAGACCCACAAATATAATTGCCCAATAAACAAATCCCTCTATAAAAATCATTTGTTTCTTCTGTTTGCTTGTAAGCCCCATACACTCCATAATCGCAATGTCCTTTTTTCTTACTACATGATTCATCGCTAATGTATTTGCAAAATTCATGATTCCTATGGCAAAAATCACCATCACTAACACACTCAGCATAATACTCGACATCCTAATCCTATTTTGCTCCTCTAGGAGAAGAGTGTATCTTGTACTCAAATAAAAAGTATCTGTCCCTATTTCTCTCCACTTTATATTCTCTTGCTGAATAATCTGTGAAAGTTTTTGGTTGACAACCACTTGATAATCCTCTTGCACATCAAAAGACATATCAAAAATCTTCTCGGAAAAACCTAACTTTTGAAAGGCCTCCTTTGTCATAATGAAGTAATTTATATGATTACCCATGCTGGTTGTCTGCAATTCCGGAAAGTATTTATCTGTTACATCCAAATACCCTGCACATTCTAAACTACTATTTTCATAAGAAACTATATTTGTTTTATCCCCATATGCATCCAGAGAATAAAAATGTATTGGCATATTTAAAACATCCTTTGCCTTCTCATTTAATATCTGAGACATTTCATTATAATGTAACAGAATACATCCTGTTCCGTTTTTCAGACTCTCTATATCAACGTCTAAATTATACTTCTTTACATAATCTTCTAGTTCCAAAACATACGCTTCATCTACCACCTGCAATGTTGCAAATGCCACTCCCAATTCAGTATTCCCAATGGATTCTTTTCTAGGATAAAGTGCTTCATCCTGCTCAAAATTAATACATGCATAACTTCCACGAGTTATTTCTATGGTTTCCTTCTCAACTCCATCCATCTCTAAAATGATATCTACCACTTCAGGCGAGAGTATCTGCGTATCATCATTAAATTCCGTGGGAACTTTATCTGTATAACGGAAGATCCCTGCCAGTATTCCTAATTGAAAATCTGGATAATTTTCTATCTTATTTGTTATATCAGTTCCACGCATAATCACCGCTGCTCCCATAGCAGTTGTCCCTGCTAGCAACAATGATATTATGCTGATCACCAATCTCTTTTTCGACCTTGTGATATTTCTCCATGCCAATCTGGATAATGACATACTTCCTGTTGACTTTATGCTTTTTCTATTATACGAAACATTCGTTTCTACATACTTTACAGAAGAAATTGCATTCCATTTCAAAACACGATGCAACGCTAAACCTGTTGCTAAATAAGCAATCAAAGATATTAACATAATCGTAGCAATAAGATACTTCGGATAAAATCCATTCACATCACTCTTTCCAAGTCCTTGCATAAACAAATCCTGCAAAACAGAATTTAGGAACACTTTTACCAAAACAACACTTGTAATGCCGCCAACCACACTCCCACAAACAATATTTCTGGTGTTTTGCCTGTAAGCAATTCTTTTTAGCTGCACATTGGTTGTGCCCAGTACTTTTAGCAATCCATATTCTTGTATGTCTTTTTCCATGGAAATTGACACGACGTTATAAATTAGCATAAATGCACACAAAATAACGATTGCTCCACATCCAAGCATAATGGACATGCTTCCGAATAAACCTTCTACACTTTGCTTTACCATAGGATTCTCGCAAAATACCTGTTGAGAATCATACTCCATTGTAATATCCCAGTATAATTGCCTTTCCATGTTTTCGCCTTCTTCTAAAGCACCTTGGACAGCCATAATTTTATCTGCTGGAAAAGTTGAAATTTGTCTTGTTTCCATAAACGCTTTCGAAACAAATACCTCTGGTGTACTAATGGAAATATCTATGTAATCCGTATAATACCCTGAAACAACAAAACTATAGTTTTCTTTTTCACCATTTAAAAATTCCAGTTCCATTAAGATCGCCATACCAATCTCAGGTTCCCCAAGTCCCATTTGCTCAAAGAATCTTACTGGAAACATGATTTCATTTGCTTTTGTTGGATAAAAACCATAAATATCTGTAACCGCTGGTTTTAGCATCTTCTCATAAACGGTATCATCTATATAAACAAGATTGCCAATCCATGTATCCTGATATTTACCAGTTATCACCGTCTTCTTGACTCCCACATCAGAAAGATATGGTAGTTCCTTCATCTGTTCATACTGACTAACACTTCCATTTTCCAAAGATACATTAGCCGCGGTTCCCATTCCACGCACATCAATTAAATAGTCGGAACGCAACTTACCATATGCTATAGAAAAGACTGCATATAACAGAAAAATAGACATGGCAATGGCCATTACTAAAATACGATTTCTCTGCCAATTCTTTTTATAATAAACCTTTGCCAATTTCCTCTCAATCGCCTCATTATTATTTCGAATCTCCACCACCATTACTCTCCTTGTCGAATTCTTCCGTCTTCTATTCGGATAATCCTGTCTGCCATCTGTGCCACTTCTTCATTATGTGTAACCACCATTAAAGTCTGATGAAACTTCTCCGAGAGACTTTTCATTAATGAAATGACTTCCATTCCTGTTTTGGAATCTAGGTTTCCCGTTGGCTCATCTGCTAAAACGAGTGCTGGTCTTGTAATCAATGCTCTGGCAATTGCCACCCTTTGTTGTTGCCCGCCAGAAAGCGTATTTGGCATTTGAAATTTCTTCTCTTCTAGCTTCAATTCCTGCAACAACATGTCTACAAATACATTATCTACCTTTCTTCCATCCAGATTTAAAGGCAGAACGATGTTTTCGTACACGCTCAAAACTGGGATCAAATGAAATTCCTGAAACACAAAACCAATATTTCTTCTTCGAAACACCGTCTGTTCATCTTTTGTAAATTTTAACATATCACAATTTCTTACAAATATCTTACCTTCTGTCGGTTCATCTAATGCTCCCAACAAGTTAAGTAAAGTGGACTTTCCACTTCCAGATGCACCTACAATAGCAACAAATTCTCCTTCGTTGATAGAGAAATTCATTCCATCTACTGCATTTATTTTACTTTCTCCCAAAGAATATACTTTCTTTAAATTTCTTACTTCTACGATTGTCATATCGATTCACCTCGTCTTTTATAATCACATCATATACTATAAATCTCTCAAAATAGTAACAAAAAAGGAACTTTTTCAAGTTCCCACTTTTGCCTGCCAAGCATACTGACATGAACGTCTATTAGACATTTATTTTGGTAAAAATATAGACATAGCGAGTCCTTTATTTTTTCGTTTCACTCGCATAAATCCATCATGCTTTTTTACAATTTCTCTCGTAATAAACAATCCCATTCCAAAACCTTCTTGCTGGTATGTATTTTCACCACGATAGTACAATTGAAAAATTTTGTTCTCCTCTTTTGGAGTTATACCTATACCCTCATCCTCTACACGGATTTCAGTAAACATTTCATTATCTTCCATGCACACCATTATTTTGGAATTCTCTGGAGAATACTTAATACTATTATCTAACAAATTATATATGCTTTCACAAATCCAGTTTTTATCATGTAAGACCATTTTTTCTATATCTTTTTCTTCCTGTATCTCAATATAAATCTTCTTCACTTGCGCTTTCTGATATACTTGGAAAATAGCTTCTGCTACTGTCTCTTTCAAATCCAAAATTTGTTTATGTATTTGTATGATTCGATTTTCCATACGAGCTGCAATCATGAATTTTTCTATCAAAAAATGAATTTTCTGTTCTGAATTCGTGACCGCTTTTAGATAAGTTTGCTTTTCTTCTGTGACTGAATCATCTTCCAATAACGCTAAATAGGTTTCCATGTTTGCGAGCGGCGTCCTTATTTGATGGGATATTTCCGCTAAAAATTGTTTCATATCCTCTTGTTTCTGTTCCAAGATTTTTTCATTTGCATAATTTATTTCACTTATACGTTGTATTTGGGTTACTATTTTTTCAAATAAAGTGTCTTTCCCTAAAGGAACATACGAAATCGTATTTTTCTGTATCAGAACTTCTAACATATCGGAAATTTCTATCAACTGTGATGCAAAGCTGTCCTGTTTCTGCTGTTCTCTCACATATAACATAACCAATACGACACACAACAAAATAACTGTCATCCATTCTTCTTTATATAACAATATTACATTTACCAAAATAGCAATGCCCCAAATGGTCCTATCTATCATTTTTTCTTTCATTTTATTCTCCAAAAGTATAACCTACACCAAACACATTTTTTATATATACAGGTTCCCCTGTGCTATCTTCAATCTTCTTTCGAAGACGATTAATTACTACAGAAACCACATGTTCATCCACGAAATTACCCTCCACATCCCATACTTTCTCTAAGAGAATTTCTTTTGTAACGATTGTTCCCTTGTTCTTTGCCAATAAATACAATATCTTCCACTCTCTATCAGTTATATTAATTTCCTGTTCTTCTTTCCACACTCTTCTCTTTTCATAATCGATTTTAAGTGCTTGGTAAATCAAAATATTATCATTTTCCTGTCTTTTTAAAATTGCTTCTATCTTTTTCTGTAATATTTTGGGTGAAATCGGTTTTGTTACATATTCTTCACACCCCACATCATAACCAGCCAAGATATCCCGTTCTTCATCTTTAGCAGTTAGAAAGATAATAGGAACATTTCTTCCCTTTCGTATCTTTTCAGCGAACACTAATCCCGATTGGTCTGGCAAACCTATATCTGCAACAATTAAATCAATATTTTCCTGCTCTATGATTTGCTCCGCCTCTTTACTAGTAATTGCCTGAAATACAATATATCTAACTTTTTCAAAATATATTTTAAGTGCATGATTTAGAGATAAATCATCTTCTACAATTAACAAATTTATCATCTTCTTTCTTTTCTCCAATACTTGTAAAGTGCATTTCACATTAAAATGTTTTTCTACACATTATATCGCTATCATAGAAAGAAGTCTAGCCAAACAGACTCACGTTACAGCATTTTACATCTTATCCTCAGCTACACATTCAAAAGAAAGGGGCTATCTATTTCCTGATATGCCCCATCTTATTCTTGGTTAGTTATACCTCAATCCCTAAGTGCTTATTTATCTCATCTCTGCCATACTTTTCTTCTACCTCAGTAGTTATTAATATAGTCAGATTTTCTAATGACCTTGTTAAAGCAACATACAATTTGTTCTTTGTCTTATTATCGGTTTTCTTTTTCCCAAATAAGTATTTCGCCAAATCCCCCGTCAAAATGAACAAACAATTATTTCCCTCTCGTCCTTTAATACTCTCAATAGAATTTACCACTATTCCAGTTTTAATTTTTCAGTCTCTTGCAGAATCCCTATTACTTTCCAGTAATCAGAAGTTTCTAATCGATTTTTCTCAAAAACTTCTCTCATTGCTTTTGTTGCATCAAGAGTTTCACCATAGATGTTTAATAATTTTCTAGTCCAAAAATACGCAACTCTTTCTATTACGATTTTACTTTTATCAGGAAATAATTTCTCAGCACACCTTATCAGTTCAAAATACAAGGTATCAAATTTCTTGGACGCTGTCTCCACCATATGTGTTTGATATCTGTCAGTTTTTGATGAAATATACATTAAATCAAATTTATTATCTTGAATATAATTATCCATCTCGACGTCTCGTTCATATATTACAGATAATGTCCCATCTATTTCTCGGCGTGATTCTTGTCTTTCGTTTTGGGTTATTAAACTATTTGAAATATCCAAGTGTATTTGTGGACATCTGTGACATTCTGTAATATACTTCGCATTCTGAGGATATAACTCTACTAATTTTCTTAAGTTTCCAAAACCTTTCAAATCTTGTTTTGGATCTCCCATAAGTTCTAGTGGTATCTCAAGTTCAGTGAATTGCTTTAGTATTTCATAAACATGATTATCTATATCTTGAGCTTCATCTACATAAATAGCACCACAGTACTTCAAAAACTCCTTATGAATTACTTTTCTTAACTCCTTTTCACGCTTTTTGTCTGAGCTTTTCTTTACCATTAACCAAAAAGCTTTCTGCGAAAACACCTCAATATGTATGATATTTTTATCATCCAATTGTTTTAATTTCCAATTTTTTGTCCTACTATCTGCTGGTAACTCAATTCGTGATATGCCCTCATACTGTTTTCCATATAACAGATAATAGTAAGGTCTAATAATTTCCTGATAAAGAAAAGAATGTATAGTACTCACTTTTATTCTTTTCGGTATATCACCAAAATGTTTTAATAACTTATTTTCAATATGTTGTACAGCATTATTTGTAAAAGCAATACAATATATATTTAAGTGACTGGCAAGACTTTCGTGGCTTGCAATTATTTTGTCTGCCATCTTTGTTGTCTTTCCAGCACCTGCTCCTGCAATACTAATCTTCATCTGCTTCCCCTTTTCCATCAAGAAACTTTATTATGGTTTCAATGTGTTCTGGCATTTTAAAGTTGGGTAACTCCCCTCCGGCTAAATCTTTACACACTTGAAGCATTACTTCTGACTTTGCACTACGCCAAACATCTGCCAATTGGTCTTTAGATAAACTATCCCAACCATATTCTGTTCCATATTTCTCTTTCAAGATAGTGTAATTATCTCCGGTTTTTACTATCTCTGGTTCTAATGTGTACTCTACTGTTGTTTTTACACAAACATTAGGATACCTATTATATTTTTCATGTTCTCTTTGGGCATTAGGCTGATTATCAAAATCTCTCACTATACCCAAACGATTCTTTCGATCATTATTCACCTTTAACCAGATTTCGATAATATCTGAAAATCCCTTATGGAATGAAATCACTTCAATATCATTTAGCTCTTTCTTTGAATCAAGATACGCTCTGATAAGCAATTCTTCTGTTAATCCTTCCACTAAAATACATTTTCTTGCAAAGAATAATTTAAACAAATCTAAATTTGGGTTCTTAGATAAGTAGTTTCGTTTATCATCATCCAATTCTGTTCCAAGTGCATATGCCTGTCCATCGCTTATCACCACAACATTTTTTAAATCCAATTTATTTATAAATTCTGTATTGTGGGTTGAATAAAAGAGTTGGACTCCATTATTATCCTTTGTAAAAGCCTTAATGAAACTTACCATTAACCTAATATTGTTAATACATAAATGTGCCTCTGGCTCTTCCATCGTAAGCACATGTAATGCCACATCCTCTCTCTTTTCTAACAAAGAATTCATTAATACTAATTATTATTCAACACTTTATAACAAACTTTTTTATCATATCCCATGCAGAATAAAAGAAGTCT